>NZ_JAUBVX010000085.1:0-19911 GCF_036706065.1 Microcoleus sp. A2-C3
ACATGGCTCAAGCTCAACGTCTCGCTGGCTTTAGTTGTAGCATACTCAAAGATCTGTTTAGAATGAAATAGCCCTGCTACCAGTGTATCTGGTTGAACTTCCAAGGTGGGTATGACTGAGGAAATACCCAAACTAACTGTGACGATTTCCTTCACGTCAGACTCTGCATGAGGAATCGCCAGATTGTGAATTTCTTCTTGAATGTTTTGTGCCACCTTAATCCCTCCTTCTAAATCCGTATTCGGGAGGAGTATCACAAATTCTTCGCCACCGTAACGCGCTGCTAAATCGGTGGGACGACGGACTACTTTTTGTAATGTTTGACCTATTCTAATTAAGCAATCATCGCCAGCCAAATGACCATAGTAGTCGTTGTAGGATTTGAATTTATCAACGTCCAATAAAATTAGAGAAAGTGGCTGATTTTCTCGCGCTAGGCGTTGCCATTCACTTTGAAGGCGATTGTTGAAACAGCGACGGTTAGCCACCTGAGTCAAACCATCGATATTTACCAGTTCTTCTAATTTTTGATTGGCATCTTGGAGAGCCAATTCTATTTGTTTGCGGGCGGTAATATCACGAATAGTAACAGAAAAACCATCTCCTAACTTAACTGCTACGAAGTGAAACCAGCAAGATTTTTCCGATTCATAGTAAAAATCCTGTTCTAAAGATTCCCCCGTCTCAACAATATTAACGAAGCGATTAAATAATTCTAGATCAATATTGTTCAAAAAGTTTTTTAGTACCAATTTGCCAATCATCTCTTCACTACTGCATTTAAAAGCTCTAGCAATCACGGGGTTGACAACTAAACACTCAAAATCCTCAATCTCCCCTGTTTCGGTATTACGAACAGCCTGCATTGCCGCAATACCATCAAGGGAACTATTCAAAACACTAGCCAGTAAAGCCCTCGATTGATACAGTACCTCTTCTGCTTCCCGGCGCTTAATATTTTCTTGTTCCAGAAGCTGTTGCTGGCGTTGAATGGTTAACTGATTTTCCAGACGCGCCACTACTTCTTCGATTTGAAATGGTTTGGTGATGTAGTCTATAGCCCCTGAATCAAAGGCGGTTACTTTGTCGAAGACATCATCTAAAGCACTAATGAAAATCACTGGAATCTGGCGGAAGTCTGCATCAGCTTTGAGAGTTCTACAGACTTGATAACCATCCATTTCAGGCATCTTAACATCTAAAAGTATCACATCTGGTCGCTTTACCTTCACCGTTTTCAGTGCCATCCGCCCGCTGGTGACGCTGCGAACAGTGTAGCCTAGTTTGAGAAGTGCATTGCTTAGTAATTGTAGATTTTCTAAAATATCGTCTACAATTAGAATATTACCTTGATTTTCGATGCCAGAATTAAGATTCATTACCACTCCGGGGTTCTACTAAATCAAGAATCTGCTCAAACTTAAATTGACTGGCAAGTTTTGTCAGGGATTTTATCAAACGAGTTTCTGTTTGGGGAATTTCTCCTACGACTTGTAACACGAGGTTGGTATTTGCCTCAAGTGCAGCTTCGTATAATTGAGTAATCCATGCTTGAGGCATACAGATGAAATCTTCCGATGTCAATGGGCGTGTTTCTGTATCATCCAAGACTGGAGATATTGTTTCTGCATAGATATATTTGACTCCCAAATGCTTAGCTAGTGCGTCAAAAATAATGTGTTCAGTAAATGGTTTGCGAACAAAGTCATCACATCCAGCCGAAAGTACGATCGCCTTTTCTTCTTCCAACACACTCGCTGTTAACGCGATTATAGCCGTAGCATTGCCTTTGGTGGTAGATTTGATGTATTTTGTCGCTTCGTAGCCATCCATCACTGGCATCCTCATGTCCATCCAGATGAGGTGAGGTTCCCATTCATCCCAAATTGCGATCGCCTCTTGTCCGTTACTAGCTTCTTTCACCTCAAATCCCAAGGGACTGAGCAACTTAATTAGTAATTGTCGATTAATAGATTTATCATCTACTGTGAGAATTTTGTAGCTAAGTTGACCGGGAGCAAGTGCTACCACTCTGGGATATTCTCCTGTAATCTTGCTGTGGGTTTTCTGCCCCAATTTTACCTGAATATAGAATGAGAAGATTGTACCTTTTCCTAATTCGCTTTTTACCGAAATATCTCCCCCCATCAATTGCACAAATTTGCGGCTGATTGCTAAACCTAAACCCGTTCCTTCCTGCATTTCTTTTCCGGCTTGGGCTTGACTAAAGGCATCAAAGATTTTGGGCACTTCTGCTGCTGCAATACCTACCCCAGTATCGCCCACCCGAAAATGCAAATTAAAGACATCTGTGGTTTCTTGCTCTCCCTGAAAGACATTGAGAGTAATGTTACCCTCTGAGGTAAATTTGATGGCATTGCTGAGTAAATTAATTAAAACCTGACGCAGTTTTACTTCATCGGTACAGATGTAGCGGGCGACATTTTCTGTTCGCTGAAAACTCATCTTCAAGCCAGCATTTGTTGCCCGCAGATGCAGCATATCTTCTAAATCATTCAGCAAGATATATAGGTCAAAGTCTTTAGGGTTAAAGGTGATTTTACCTGCTTCGATTTTCGATAAATCGAGAATATTATTAATTAGTGTTAATAAATAATCACCACTGCGATAGATGATTCCGGCATTTTCAAGTTGCTCTGGGGGAATATTTGTGGCGCGTACCATCAATTGCGAAAAGCCGAGAATAGCATTGAGGGGCGATCGCAATTCGTGGCTCATATTGGCAATAAATGTACTTTTAGCCTGATTGGCTACTTCGGCTTTTTCTTTAGCAATTACTAATTCTGCTGTTCGTTCCTCTACACGATTTTCCAAAGTTTCAAAAGATGTTTGTAACTGTCCTGCCATATTATTAAAAGCTCGTGCCAGTTGAGCAGTTTCATCTTTTGAGTTGATTTTAACCCGGACATTTAAGTTGCCAGCAGTAAACTCAGTCACGATATTAGCGAGATAAATCAATGGTTTAGTCAGTAGTTGCCCAATGGCAACGGCGATGATTGTTACTACTCCAGCGATTAGTGTAAATAGGAATAGTGCATCACTAATTTGCTTTTCCACAGGCGCTAGAGCCACAGCTAGCGGTTGTGCGAAAAGCACAGACCAAGGTTTGTATTGCAAACGAGCGATCGCGATTAAATTTGCCCGATCGTCATTTCCCGTAAATGATGCTATCAAAGAGGATTGCTTGGTATCTAATGCTTGCTTAATTTTGGGTAAATTTGTAGCAGTTTCTTTAGTCAGAATTTTTGACAAACGCCCTTCTATTTGCAGTCTGTTTACCACATCAGACGACAGAGGAACCAGCGATTTGAAAAGCAGTTTAGGTGTCGTGCTATGGGCTAAATAAATATAATTTTCATCTAAAAGAATAGCCGATGATTCTGCCCCAGCTAGTTCTGTTTGTCGAGTTACTAATTGCTGAACAACTGTGGCATTGTAGGATACTCGCAATATCCCTAATATCTTTCCCTTTGGATTGCGAACAGGACTACTAAAAAACAGTTGAATTAGATCTGGAATTATTGGCGATCGCTTCATACTAGAGACAAAAGGTAGCTGAGTTTGCATAGGTTCTTTAAAATAATCGTGACTGGATTCATCTCGACCAATACCCCGTGTATTCGTATCTAAAACATTCCGTCCGTTTATATCTAGCAAAGCGTAAGAGATAATATTGAGCGTATCTTTACGACTGAGACGGATTAATGTTTCTGTTGCTAACCGCATTTCAGGACTATCCTTTCGCTGTTCGATCGTTTGGCCGAGGTAAGCAGATAAACCTGGTAAAATCGCTTCGACGCGCACGGCATTGAGATTAGCATCAATAAACGCATCTATTCTGTTAACAGTTTCTTTGGCTGCCGCAGATAGAGCTTGTCGTGCGTTGTCAGTTAGTGCCTTTTCTGTTGTCTGTTTATTCAGATAAGCTAACAACAGTAAAGGGATGAGAGCAACCATGAGAAATGATACGATTAACTTGGTACGGATACTGTTTAAAAGTGAGTGATTCATGGGTGCAGATTAGAAGGAGACAAGAAAGATGAATTAAACAAAGTTTTGATATCTGCAATGCGTGTAACGTTGCCAGAGCGAATAAAAAAGTCTGTATATATCTTAGCTGTTTTGTAGATTGACTGACTACTGCTAGATTCAAAAAATTTCTTATTTTCTTCAAGATTAGTGAGGTTGATGCCCTCGATAGATAGTGTATTGCTAGGAATATTTAATTCTTTACTAATGATAGCGTTTCCTTCCTCAACATTTGCTTCCCAGTAGTTCACGGCTTGCAACCATCCTCGAATAAATGCACGAATATCTTCAGGACGTTCGCGGATTGCTTCACCCCGAAAGGCAACCACATCTAAAATCAAGCCAGGAGTTTGTTTGCTGGAAAATAGGATGTGACCTCCTAATTTTATAGCTTCAGAAAGAAAGGGTTCCCAAGTATGTCCTGCTTGCATTTCATTGCTTTTAAAGCGTTGGGGAAATTCGTAAGCGTCGAATTTAACTAGATTTACATCTTCGTTCGTTAAGTTGGCAGTTCTTAACATCTCAGTGACAAAAACTTCACTAAATGCGCCTAGATTTGCGCTCACCTTTTTCCCTTTCAAGTCAGCTATGGTTTTAATTTGTGATTGTGCGACTACCACATCTGCGCCTGTGGTTTCATCTACAACCATGACAGCTTGAATATCGGGATTTGTGGCACTCAAGCTCATAAAACCTCCCAAGGCAAATCCACCACCATCATACTTCCCAGCACTGAAATCTGCTTGTTGCAATTGGCTGTAATTTGTATAAATTATTTCCACGTCTACTCCTTGTGCTTTGAAGAATCCTTTTTTTTTGGCAATGATAACTGGATTATAGCCAACAAAAATGGTAAATCCTACTTTTAATGGAGGGCGTTTTAATTCGATTGGTCTTGGATGATGACAAGCAAATAGCAGACAGCAGATAATGAGAAAAATACTAACGGACTTGAGTCGTTTAGACATTGCTGATCGGGGGTTCTACTAAATCAAGAATCTGCTCAAACTTAAATTGACTGGCAAGTTTTGTTAGGGATTTTATCAAACGAGTTTCTGTTTGGGGAATTTCTCCTATGACTTGTAACACGAGGTTGGTATTTGCCTCAAGTGCCGCTGCGTATAGTTGACTAATCCATTCTTGGGGCATACAGGTTAAATCTTCCGATGTCAATGGGCTGTTTTCTGTATCATCCAAGACTGAATCTCTTGTTTCTGCATAGATATATTTGACTCCCAAATGCTTAGCTAGTGCATCAAAAATGGTGTGTTCAGCGAAGGGTTTGCGAAGGAAGTCATCACAACCGGCTGAAAGCCCGATCGCCTTTTCTTCTTCCAACACACTCGCCGTTAAAGCAATTATAGCTGTAGCATTGCCTTTGGTGATATATTTGACGTATTTTGTGGCTTCGCCGCCATCCATCACAGACATCCTGATGTTCATCCCATCTTTCGGCAGCTAAATAGATCCACTTTAAAAAATGTAAAGTATAGTCCTAGACGCAGAAACTTGGTTTTTCATCGGCAGTCAGCGCCACAGGATTTACGTCGGTTAAGTGCGACCAACTTGCAGTAAGTGCGGGTAAACTTGAGACTAAAAGAGTCATGAATTTAGATATTTAAAATCAATTTCGATTAGATATTGCTACACAATTAAATTTTCTACCAATTATTGAAATTCGCCGATCGGGATCGGGAAAGGGCAATACCGTTTGCTTACAGACGATCGCGTAAAATATATGTGTGGCACTACTTTTCAGAGTTGGTATAATGAGCAAGCAGCTAATTTTTTCTCAGTACACAACTGCTGAAAGACTAAATCTGCGATTGATTCATAGGCTGGGGCTGTTGGGTGTACGCCATCCCGAAAATAACTTTCTACCGTGGTTTTCGGCAATTTTGACCAGGCTACGTGAATGTCTATGACTGGAATTTTCAAAGCTTTTAGCCGATCGACAAACTCAGATTTAAACCTTGGCTGATTCGGTATCGGCAGTAAATCCGCTCGATCGCAAGTATACAACACAAACAACGGAATATTCTTAGCTCGCACCAAAGCAACTATTTGCTCAAATCGCTGCATATTTTCCCTAAACCGTTGTGATTCCGACACCGGCACTCCCGCCGCAGGAGAATTCGATACAAAAATACTTGACAATTTGGGGCTAACGTGTCTTTGAAACGCTTCTTGAATTGCCAATAACGGTTTGCGATTCGGCATCAGCGGGTCATTTCCCACCCCCGCGCTGCTGCTTGGAGGTTGTAGCAAATCGTGAGTACCAATTTGCAAAATCACAGCATCGCTTTCAAAAGTGCCAAACTTGCGAATATATCCCAATTGATTGCCAATTCCCCAAGAACCTGCAGAAGCATTCAGCACCTCAACTTGGTTTTTTATGCCCAACAAACGCGCTTCAAACAATTCTGGAATAGTTTCTTGCTGATCGGTGGTATTATTACCGTTGAGAACCGAATCTCCTATCATCAAAATTCTGAGAGTACCTTCAGGCTTTGCTGAATCGATTTGTTCAGAACGCTGAGAAAATTGATTGTACTCAAGTCTATTGCCAAAGCGATATACAAGTTGATTTGGTGCAAATATATAGCCAGCATTCGCATCAGCTTGCAGCAAGGCAGGATTTCCGAATCCGAGCAAGCGCAAGGCAAGTTCTATAGCACTCAAAGATGCGATCGCACAACTGACAATCCAATACTTAGCTTTCACCAATTTACCGGTAATTGTTAAACTGCAAAGCCACGGGATAATCTTCTTGCTTCAATCGTTGAATCACCAACTGCAAATCATCCTTATCTTTAGCAGAAACCCGCACTGAATCGCCTTGAATCGAACCTTGAATTTTTTTGAACTCATCGCGGATTAACTTAGTAATCTGTTTGGCGATTTCTTGAGTTAGTCCTTTTTTTAGTTTAATTTCTTGACGGACGCGGCTGCCGCTAGCAGGATCAATTTTGCCGTAATCAAAAATTTTCAAAGATAAATTCCGCTTGGCGGCTTTAGTTTGCAAAACAGTGTGAACCGCATCGAGAGTAAATTCGCTGTCGGTATTAACAGTGATTGATTCTTCGCCCAATTCTACGGTTGTTTTGGTATCTTTTAAATCGTAGCGGCTTTGAATTTCTCGCACTGTTTGGTCAACAGCGTTAACTAATTCTTGTCGATCGAACTCGCTGACAATATCGAATGAATAATTAGCAGCCATAAATTAGTAATTGGGAATTGGGAATTGGGAATTGGGAATTGGGAATTGGGAATTGGGAATTGGGAATTGGGAATTGGGAATTGGGAATTTAAAATATTCTTCCTTCTTCCCTCTTTCCTCTTCCTTCTTCCTTCTTCCTTCTTCCTTCTTCTTTCTGACAACTGACAATTAGCCATTCACAGCCATCAAACTGATATAGAATAAAGAAACAGTGCAAGAAGAACTAATCGCAAACATGAGCGATCGCCCCAGAGGCACATTCAGAATATAGAAAACCGAAAACAACAACCGGGCTAGAGGAAAAGCGATCGCAGCCCAGCCCGCCGCCTCCGAATCTACTCCTGTCACAAAAGCCATCAAAGCCGCCGCTGAAAACAGCATAAACGTCTCAAACGAATTTTGGTGAGCCCAAGTTGCCCGCTGAGCGTAAGCAGGCAAGCTCTCAAACATAGCGCGAGGTGCTGCTTGATCGTAACCTAGCTGCAAGCGAGCGAGGGCAACCACCAAAAACGGTGCATAAACCAGCGCAGCAGCAGCAGCAATACAATCAAGCAGAATAACCGACACAGGCAATCCCAACAGCATCATCCGCCTCGCATTTCAATCAAAATAGAACAGAGTCACCACTTTGCGCTGTTCCTCCGCATCCTGGCAAGTTTTCAGCAAAGTGTGGCTTTCGTGAAAAGCAAAACAGATCAGTTGCTGACAGCGAGAAATAATCTCCTGGTTGCACATGGCGCTGGATTCCGGGAGAGACAAGCTGTCATTTTTGGGATTTTCTACCAAATGTATGACTTGTTCGAGCTGCTCGCGGGACTCCCGCGGCTGGCGGCTCATGCTTTGTGGCAAAATCACTGTCAGCAGATTAGGATCTGCTCGCATTGCGCCCCGAATTGCGGCTGAATTGGTGCCTGTAGCCCCCGATGTGATGAGCTGGTTGCCTCCCAGAACTATGGCGTAGCTCAGCATCTCAATTAGCTGCTGGTGGGTAATAGGAACGTGGCGAGAACCCAAAAGAGCAATCCGCTTGGAGCTGGTTTGCTGGATTGCCGCAAGTTCTTGTAAAAAATCATCAACTCTGGGTAGCTCAATTGATTGACTCAAAGAATTTATTAAATTAAATAAAACTACGTTGTGGATTCTAGCAGACTCACTAGCCATTGCCGCCAAAAAGAAGTTAAGAATTCCTGATTTACGATATCTGACCAGAAATGGGGAGATTTGAGGAAGCCAGAAGGCAGAATGTCTGAAGGTAGAATTCAAGAAAAATTGAGAATTTAAGAACTTTTTATTTTATTTTTCCAATAAAAAACTCTCTTGGCCTTCTTCGCTCTGCCGAATAGCTTCTTCGCTCAGTTCGGGCTGCGTGCTTAATGGACTTGATCGCCCAAACCCAAGGATGCCATCATGCTCTTGAGGTCAAAGTGTTCTGCCATTAGCTGACTAACGCATTCCACCTTGATCGGTTCGTGCAGGCGCACGCTGCCAAAGGTGCTGTCGATAATTTCCACCGTGGTTAAGGTATCCAAATCAACAGACAAAACTGGAATTTCCATTTCTTCTGCCCTGCCAATCACGAGGGGAGAAGGAGGCAAGTGACCGGTGAGAATTAAGCACTGAGTCGAGCTTTCCAGAGCTGCTAGCTGAATGTCGGTGCGATCGCCCCCGGTGACTACCGCCATATTTCTGGCTTTGCGGAAATACTTCATAGCTGAGCTAACATTCATCGCACCAATTGTCAAGGTTTCCACCATCAAGTCCAAACGGTCTCGACGGCAGAGGACATCAGCTTTCAATTGGTGCACCAATTCTTTGACGCTGACACTGCGCAGCAAAGCGCTTCTCGGTAGCATTCCCAAAACCGGAATGCCGCTAGCCTCCAGAAAAGGCCGCACAGTCGCCGTGATGGATTCGAGTTTGTCCGAGGGAACGTCGTTGAGTACAACACCAGCCAAGCGGGAACCCAAACGCCGTTTAGCCGACAGCAAATCGTCTACATAAAGATCGATCGGGCGGACTACCAGAAGCACAGAGGCATCAACTACCTCAGCAATTTGAGCCAAAGACAAGTCAAACAGACTGCCTTCCTCCAAATTAGCCGGGCCTTCCAACAGCACCAAGTCTCCGCTGGGATCTTGCAAATATTGCGCCAGAGACTGGCGGTAATCTATCTTGTCTTCTCCGCGCAAACGCTTGTGAACCGTCTCTTCGTCCAAAGACAGCAGAGTTGACGGTATCTGACTTTCTGAGAGCTTCAGCGTCTCTACCGCAAACCGCACGTCTTCCTCCTCGGCTCCAGCTCCCTCCGAGCTGAAACAGGTTCCCAGAGGTTTGCCGTAGGCGATCGCCAGTCCTTGTTCCCGAAGTGCGAGGGCCATCCCCAGGGCGATCGCAGACTTGCCGCTGTAAGCTTTTGTCGAACCGATCAGCAAATATTTAGTCAATTTTGGTACGCCTTCTCTCCTCAATTTGCACCTGTCTATTTAAATAAATTTAGTTTATTCAACAGTATTTCAGCACGGCGAGTCAATTTCGCTATCCGATTATACTCGATTTTGTCGCGTTTGCGTAGATTGATTTTTTTGTGGAAACTTTTATTCACTTGTTCGCCACTCTTTTGTTCGCTTTTTTTTCATATTTTTTTTTCATATTTTTTTTGATCATCGGTTTTCAATAACTATTTAAAATTGAACGAAATGCGAAGGTGCGATCGCACTTTAAAGCATCGCCCAAGGGATACTTAATAACAATAAAATAACTCAGTTAGTCTTCCGGCTTTTGAAATACAAGGCTTACGCATGGGAGGCGAAAGACCAGGCTTATTCGTATATTTCTCATTACTAAACGCTAAATCTCGTAGAAACCTGGTTTCATCAGTCAGCGCGCGTAAATCCTCAAATAGAAATAGCGCACCAATAATATAATCTCGCCGTCCCGATGGCATTACATTATTAGTGCGCATTTTATGGTCGCAATTAATTACAAACTTTGGAGAGCGCGGGTGCGGTGAAAGTTACTCATCCATTCGCATCAGCTTCCGGTAAAACGTTTTAGAAAAATCGACGGTACGAGTCCGCTGAAAAGTCAAAAGTACCTCAATTAAGCAACTGACAAACTCCGAGCTTTGCAGAGTCACTTCGTAGCTGAGTTCAGCATTGCCGTCAAACAACACCCGACAGCGGGTCAAATCCATCGGCAGCGACGAGATATTCCAACTAGCTACAAAGGGTACATCTTCGCCGCCGTCAATTTTTCTTGCCCCCTCCAAGCTTTTGAGCTTGTAGAGGCCAATAGCGTGCGGCAAGAACTTGCGCTTGGGCTCTTGATAGAAAGGCGCGTAGACTTTCACTTCTTTGTCGTCGGCTGGTTTCAGTTGAGGAAGAGACATATTTCCGCATCCTGACAGTGGGTTGAGATCATCTGAAAAAACTAGCAGATATTCCTAGTCGATCGCAAGCAAAACTCAGTCGATTTGAGATTTTAGATTTTAGATCCTAGATTTACTTGCAGCGTAGTAAATCTGCGGGCTTGAATTTGGCTATAAAATTTGGATCGGATCACGATAATTATCGGGGGCTTGTATCCGTTTTTGGATGGGTAATCCCAAAGACTCTATAGCGGTTCTCAAGCGTGGTGAGGATAGCCCAATGCCCAATCCCTCCGCTTCGCTTCGCCCAATGACCTGTTTGCCCAATCCCTCCGCTTCGCTTCGCCCAATGCCCTGTTTGGCCAATGCCCAATGCCCTGTTTGGCCAATGCCCTGTTTGGCCAATGCCCTGTTTGCCCAATGCGGTTCGCGTACCTAATCTTTCTGAGAAAGACTCTATGCAATGCCAGTTTCCCTGGGCCGTACTCTTGGGCGAGTCCCCACAAACCTGCTCCCATTGGCTTTCGACAAAAGCCCAGAAACTGGTACAGTAGATACTTATCTCTAAAATCAAAAACTATTGGTGGTTAAATCAAGTAACCTATGCAGGAGAGTTCTTGGCCAGAAAACGACGATCGCAGCGAGCTTAACTTGGACATCCCTGATTTAGCGAAAGAAGAGCTCAAGAGTTTGACCTCGAACTCGAAGGTAAGCAAAATATTTGCCCTACCAGACATGGGCGACAGGGTGTTTGACGCAGAAACTTCATCAGAGCTCCCAGTTGCGGTGTCTGTGCCGGGATCTCCATCTTTTCCTCAGAATCTGTACCGGGGACGGCGGGGAAAAGCTGCCGCGGTGCTGACTGCGATTTGGGGAGGGACGATCGCCCTACACTTGATTTCTTGGGGTGCGTGGGTAGTGTGGGGGTTGACGGGACTGCTGTGGATGCAAGCATTGCGAGTTTTGTTTGCCCAGCCCAAGCCCGCACTGCCTCCTCTTGCCGATGAAAGTCGAGAGGATTGGCCATTTGTGTCGCTGCTGGTGGCGGCGAAAAATGAGGAAGCGGTGATTGCCCGATTCGTACAATCAATCTGCAATGTAGATTACCCGATCGACCGTTACGAAGTTTGGGCGATCGACGATCACAGCAGCGACAGCACAGCGCTGGTTTTGGAACAGCTAACCAAACAGTACCCGCAGCTCAAAGTATTTAGCAGAGGAGCAAATGCCAGCGGCGGTAAGTCAGGAGCCCTGAATCAAGTTTTGCCGCTGACTCGCGGTGAATTTGTGGGCATATTTGACGCCGACGCCACGGTAACACCGGATTTGCTGCGCCGGGTGCTGCCGATGTTCAATGCAGAACAGGTAGGCGCGGTGCAAGTCAGAAAAGCCATCGCCAATGCTGCGGTAAATGTGTGGACTCGCGGCCAAGAAGCAGAAATGGCTCTCGATAGTTTTTTCCAGCAGCAACGGATTGCGATCGGCGGCATAGGAGAATTGCGCGGTAACGGCCAATTCATGCGCCGTACAGCCTTAGAACGCTGCGGCGGCTGGAACGAGGAAACGATTACCGACGACCTAGATTTGACCGTGAGGCTGCACCTAGACCAGTGGGACATTGAATTTTTGGCTTCCCCAGCCGTGTCAGAAGAAGGAGTCACCAATGCTCGCGCCCTGTGGCACCAGCGCAATCGGTGGGCAGAAGGCGGCTATCAGCGTTATCTTGACTATTGGCGGCTAATTTTTCGCAACCGGATGGGAACGGGGAAAACTTGGGATTTATTTGGATTTTGGGTATCTCAATATTTCTTGCCCACAGTAGCGCTGCCTGACTTTTTGATGTCAATTGCGCTGCGCCGGATGCCTCTAGCCAGTCCGATAACTGTGATGACTCTTACCTTGTCGCTGGTCGGAATGTTTGTCGGTTTGCGTCGCACTCGCAAAGAGACGAAATTTGACATTAAAAGAGTTTTTGTCACCTTGCTGCAAACGCTGCGGGGTACTGTGTATATGTTGCACTGGCTGCTGGTAGGGATTGTGACGGCTCGGATTTCGGTGCGTCCCAAGCGACTGAAATGGGTTAAAACCGTCCATCAAGGCACTGCTAATTAGAAGGAAGAAGGAAGAAGGAAGAAGGAAGAAGACATACACGGCAAGCTTGAGCGCGAGCCGTATTTGACGTTTAATTAGGTGGATTTACTTAGCATCAATTGATAATTAGCTGGCAGAAATATCTCGGATCAGTATTGCCCAAAGTACGAAGATATAGCGGTTCTCAAAAAAGTGAGGATAGCCCAATGCCCAATGCCCAATGCCCAATGCCCAATGCCCAATGCCCAATGCCGTTCGCGTACCTGATCTTTCTGAGAAAGGCTATAAAACAACTACCAACCATCTCCCTACCCTGTCCCCGCGCGAGTCAACAGTAAAATTTTGCAATTAGTCGATCGCAAAACAAAAACTACAAAACAGCTTAATCAATAGGTGATCTGCTAGCAATACCGAATAAGTAATCGGCAACATAAAAATTTAAGATTAAAATTAAAAGATCAAAGCCATAACTTTTAAATTTTAACTTGACAAAAAGCTAATTGGTATCTATTAATTATGAATTACCAAGAACGACGAATTGCTTGTTGCAAAATACCCATCACTCGTTATTAAAAATGGATTTGTTAGAGTACCAAGCTAAATCTTTATTTCGCCAGATGGCAATTCCGATTTTGCCGTCGCAACGGATTGACAAACCCGCCGACCTCAAAGGGCTGAAAATTCCCTACCCAGTTGTACTTAAGTCGCAAGTGCGGGCTGGGGGACGAGGCCGGGCGGGTGGCATTAAATTTGTGGAAAATACGATCGATGCAGTTGCTGCGGCTCAAACAATTTTTAATTTGCCGATCGAGAATGAATATCCGCAAGTCCTGTTAGCAGAAGCCAAGTACAACGCTGACCAAGAATTGTACTTGGCTGTACTCCTAGACCCCATAGCCCGCCGCCCGGTACTTCTGGGTTCGAGACAAGGAGGTATGGATGTCGAACGGTCGATCGACCAAATGCAGCAAGTTGCCGTAGACCAGGAATTTTCGCCATTCTACGCGAGGCGTCTGATGCTGAAAATGGGATTGCAGGGAGATTTGATTCAATCGGTGAGTACCATTGTCGAGAAAATGTACCGGTTGTTTGTCGAAAAAGATTTAGATTTAGTAGAAATCAATCCTCTCGGCATCAGTCCAACGGGAGAGTTAATGGCTTTAGATGGTAAAGTCAGCGCCAACGACGATGCCTTGGGACGGCATCCAGACTTGGCCGCACTTTCGGGTGAAAGCCAAAGCAGCGGGTTGGTAGGGGACAGGAGAAATCCCTATGTGGGCGATGATCGCCGGAATTCTAACTCAAAGGCGCAGCAGTCGCCGTCGCAGTTTGACTCCAAATCTCAATCCCCAATCTCGAATTCCGAATCCCTGCAATTAATCGAACTAGATGGGAATATCGGGATTTTGTGCAACGGAGTCGGCTTGACAATGGCAACTCTGGATGCTGTAGCCCACCAAGGAGGAAAACCAGCTAATTTTCTGAATATGGGTTCCCTAGACCGCTACGATGCAGTAAATGCTTTGCGCGATCGCACGGATTTGGGTCTGGAGTTAGTCGCTCAGGATAAAAGCGTTAAGGTGATACTTGTAAATATTTTGGGCAGCGCTTCCAAGAGCGAGGAAATCATCGCGGCCGTAGTGGGCTATTTGGAACGGAAAGCTCGCGCCAACCGGCACATTCAAGTTGTGCTTCGCCTGGTAGCGATCGATGCTGATGCAGTGAAAAAGCGTTTGGGACAGTTGCCGGTGCAGCTAGCTAGAACTTTAGATGAAGCTGTGGCTCAAGCTGTATCATCTGCCAAGTAGCGAGAGTCGATCGGCAAAACGAGAACTCTGGACAAATCAAAGCCTTCTACTTTTTAAAGATCGAGTGTTAACTAGGAAAACATGAATTTAACTCCTGAAAGCAAAGTCCTAGTACAGGGCATTACAGAATCTCCCGCCTCAACCCGCGCCGCCCTGATGATGAAAGCATACGGCACTAATGTAGTCGCCGGTGTCAGTCCCGGTCGGGGAGGGCTGGATTTGGAGGGAATTCCGATTTTTGATTTGGTAGAAGAAGCCGTGGCGGCAGTAGGTCATATTGATACTACGGTAATTTTGGTAGACGCTTACTGGGTGCTGGATGCGGCTCTAGAAGCGATCGCGGCGGGAATTCGGCAAATCGCGATCGTCACGGAGGGAGTGCCTCCTCTGGATCTGGTGCACTTAGTCAGAAAAGCAGAGGCCACGGAAACTTTGGTGATCGGGCCCAACAGTCCAGGGATTATTGTCCCCGATCAACTGCTGCTGGGAACTCACCCCAAGGAATTTTACACTCCCGGCTCGATCGGCGTAATCAGCCGCAGCAGCACTTTGACTTACGAAGTTGCCCTAGAACTGACTGAGGCGGGTTTGGGACAGTCGATGGCGGTTTGTATTGGCTGCGACGCGATTGTTGGTTCTTCTTTTATGCAGTGGCTGCAACTTTTGGACGAAGATGACAGTACGGAGGCGATGGTTTTGATCGGGGAAGTTGGGGGTTGGAGTGAACAAGCTGCTGCTTCTTACATCGCTTCGGCGATCGACAAACCTGTGGTTGCTTATCTGGCCGGCCGCTACGCTCCCAAAGGCCCGTCTTTGGGCCACGCAGGCATCCTGATCAGTTCTCGCGCTGCTGCCCAGAAAGCCTTTGGTGTGAAGGCCCAAAACAAAATGGCTGCCTTTGAAGAGGCGGAAATACCGGTGGCTGCTAGGCCTTCGGAGGTTCCTAAGCTGCTCAAAAAGTTGCTCAAGAAAAAATGATTGCTTCGGAAGTTACAGGCGAAGGAATAAGGAAGTTCGGCAACGGATTCGCTCCACGGATGTCACGGATTTCACGGATTTCACGGATTTCAGGAATAAGGAAGAATGCCATAAAAGTAGGCCTAGGCCTAGGGCGGGGGTGGGTTTTGTATCAAAATTGGGAAGCATCTCGTTTTTCTAAAAAGCATTTTTAGGAGTGCGAGCGGGACGATCGCTTGCTCCGTGTAAATGCAAAACTGAGATGCTCCCCAAAATTGTCTGCCGGAGGCCTCAACTACTGGCTCAACCATTCCCTAGGACACATTGTTGACATCCTCCCCGGCGTGAACGCACGGGGATTCCCAAACCTCACGATTTGAATTTCTGCTTCTTCGCAACTGCCTCCACCCTCAAAGAGATTTGGTCTTATGTTCGCTCTCGCGCACTAACCCCGCAAGCCCTGCGGTTTTTACGTGTCGAATACCAAACGGAATTCTTCTACGTTTTGATTCTAGGGATGTTTACCATTGCCCTATCCTCTTTTCCCGGTCTACCGATTTTGCTTCGCCGTCAGCACAAGGCTGAACTTCGCTCGTATAGGCTGTTTGGTCCATCGTCTCGGGTGGGTCGTTGACCAATTATATTGTAATATAAAGCCATCCTAAAAGGACGGGGTTTCTACCCAATTTTCTGATGAATGCCGATCGCGATCGACGACGGCTCCCAGAAGAGCGGTCATCTCCTGCGTGTCTTTGGGCGGGCCATCAGAAAAGCTCATTCCCATGCAGCCAAGCCCGATCGCCGAAACTTCTAAGTTGCTGTTTCCAAGTTTGCGCGTTTGCATTGTTTTGCTTCTTGATCTGGAATGATATGGAACTGATATTTTTCGCCATCGATCGCTCCCGCCGTTGTCACTCGTCTTCGCTGCGATCGCTGTTCATAGCGGAGTCGCCGGTGTGGGATAGGGTACTCCTGTGACCCCAGCGAGGCCAGAGATAGAAGAGGTTGAGAAAGATGAAGAGCAGCACCGCCAGCCAGGGCGCGACCAGCGCAACTACAGTGGCGATCGCGTAAACGATCGGCCCGATCAGGAACTGCCGTCCGATCTGCCGTGCCTTTTTCGCCGTGAGACGGGGGTCGAGCAGCCTATGCCCGTGAGCCGCGTACCGCCACATAGCGGTGACGAAGATACCAATGACGGTCAAGATCCCACTGTAGAACGCAGCGGCAATTGGCTCGTCCGTTGCCCGGTGAAATGCTTCGGCGAGTACCGCGGTTGGAAACGGCAGAAATGCGATCAGCATCAGATGGAGGACGTTCAGCAGCAACAGCGTCCCATCCACGCGGACGATGTGTTGGAACATAGCGTGGTGGTTGATCCAGATTGCGCCGATCACCAGAAAGCTGACCACGTAGGCGAGATAGGATGGCCAGAGTTGGAGAAGTTCTGCTCCAAGTGCCGTATTGGGTGGCGGCACTTTGATTTCGAGGACCAGGAGGGTGATGGCGATCGCGAATACGCCGTCGCTAAATGCCTCCAAGCGGGTGGTATCCACACTTACCTCCTCTGCGAACACTGGTTACTGTTGTCAAGTTTGCGCTTCTGCATAATTACTCCTTCGAGATGCGATCGCACTCAATCTAACTGCCAACACAATCCTTACCAAGGCTGCGCGGTTGGGCCAATCGTAAATTCGTTCACATTTGTGTCTTCTGGCTGGTCAATCGCAAACGCCACAACATTGGCTACTCGATCTGGTGAGATGCCATATTTCTTATACAAAGCTGTCATTTTTTCAGCCGCATCTTGGTCGGTAATCTGATCTAACAACTCAGTATTAATTGCAGCAGGGTAAATTGTCGCAGTCCGAATGTTAGTCCCCTCTTGAGCAGACTCCATGCGTAGAACTTCCATGAAATCGCGTACAAACCATTTCGTTCCACCATAGATCGCACCACCTGGATAGGCTTTTAATCCAGCAACCGATGAAGTTGCGATAATATGCCCAGACTTTTGGCTAACAAATGTTGGCAACACAGCAGCGATACCATTGAGTACACCCTTGATATTGATATCAACCGTTTGATTCCATTCATCAGTTTTCAATGCAGAAAGTGGAGAAGTTGGCATGATGCCAGCGTTCAAGAAAATAACATCGAGGCTTCCAAATGTTTCCTTGGCAAGGTTGACGATCGCAGCGTTATCAGATGGGTTAACTACATCCATCACTTGATAGACTGCTTGTCCGCCAGCTTTCCGAATTTCATCAACCAGTTGTCTTAGTTTGTCCTCGCGTCGCGCGCCTAGTACGACTTTAGCGCCTCTGCTTGCAAGCAATTTCGCACTTGCTTCACCAATCCCTGATGATGCGCCGGTAATAATCACAACTTTGTCTTTAATCATCTTAATTCCTCTTTTTGTTGAGTCACTACTGAGTTCCGCCTAACAGACTTGCCAATCAGCCGAGGTTTCACCGCAGTTATTCAGATTTAAGGGATGCCATATCGATACAGAAGCGGTACTTCACATCGGACTTGAGCAGTCGCTCGTAGGCTTCGTTGACCTTCTGGATGGGGATGACTTCGACATCCGCAGTGATGTTGTGCTTGCCACAAAAGTCGAGCATCTCCTGGGTTTCCTCGATGCCGCCGATGTTGGAGCCGGAGAGACTGCGGCGGCCCATAATGAGGCTAAATGCCGCGACATCCAAGGGCTTCTCAGGTGCGCCGACCAGGGTGATGTTGCCGTCGCGGGTGAGCAGGTTGAGATAAGCGTTGATATCGTGATTGGCAGATACGGTGTCGAGGATGAAATCGAAGCTGCCAGAGTGCTTCTGCATTTCGTCGGTGTTGCGGGAGATGACGACTTCATCGGCACCGAGGCGGAGTGCGTCTTCCTTCTTGTCGGGCGAAGTAGTGAAGACGACGACATGGGCTCCGAACGCATGAGCGAACTTCACACCCATGTGGCCCAGCCCGCCGAGACCGACCACGCCCACCTTCTTACCCTCGGTGATGCCCCAGTGGCGCAGGGGAGAATAGGTTGTAATCCCGGCGCAGAGAAGCGGTGCAACTCCGGCGAGATCGAGGTGGTCGGGGACGCGCAGAACGAAGCTTTCATCGACGACGATGCTGTTGGAATAGCCGCCGTAGGTGACAGGAGCGGTCTTGTGCTTGTCCGGGGAGTTGTAGGTGAGGGTCAGGGAAGGGCAGAACTGCTCAAAGCCAGCTTTACACTGGGGGCAGGTTCCATCCGAATCGACCATACAGCCGACCGCTGCGAGATCGCCGGGTTTATACTTGCTAACTGCCGAGCCGACTTTGGTGACGCGACCGACCATCTCGTGACCGGGGACGATCGGATAGACCGTGGGCATGATGCTGCTCCACTCGTTACGCACGGAATGGACATCGGAGTGGCAGACTCCGCAGAAGAGGATTTCAATCTGCACGTCGTGTTCGGTTGGATCGCGCCGCGCGATCGTGGTAGAGGACAGCGGTGATGTTGCACTGGCTGCGGAATAAGCTTTTGTGTTGTACATGAATTGATGCTCCTAATTTGTTTACTTCTGGAACTGTACTAAGGCAGGGGAATTTTACAGCACTTGGCGCGTGGGTCGGAACAGAATCTCGTTCACGTCCATCTCCTCCGGCTGGCTCATAGACGATCGCCCCGAACATCACTGCACCGTTTGGCCGCCGTCGATGACCATAGCGTGTCCAATGACGAAGGCAGCTCCATCCGAACACAGCCAGAGAACGGCCGCGGCGATCTCCTCCGGCTTGCCCATCCGTCCGATCGGCTCCTCCGCAATCACCTTCGCGCGCCCTTCGGCAGTGCCGCCGGTGAAGCGACCCATCATCGGGGTGTCTATGTAGCCAGGACAGACGGCGTTGACGCGGATGTTCTGCGCGGCGTAGTCGAGGGCCGCCGCCTTGGTCAGTCCGATCACGCCGTGCTTCGCGGCGGTGTACGCGGGGCTGCCCTTGATGCCGATGATTCCTGCGCCCGATGAGGTGTTGACGATCGCGCCACCTCCCTGCTTGAGGATCAGCGGAATCTCGTGCTTCATGCACAGGAAAACACCCCGGAGGTTGGTGTCTACGATCCGGTTCCACTCCTCCTCCTCGTACTCCGCAGTCGGAGCTGGCTTCCTCGGCTCGATGCCTGCGTTGTTGAAGGCGAAGTCCAGCCGCCCAAAAGCCTCAACGGTCTTGGCTAGGGCCGCCTTCACGTCCTCGGCCTGCGTCACGTCGCACCTAACGGCGATCGCCTGCCCGCCGAGTTCCTCAATCATGTGGGCCGTTTCTTGATTGCCTGGTTCTGCAATGTCAGCGACCACTATAGCAATCCTAAATCATTTTCTACACTTATTATGATATAATTATATGCAATAATTAATTGTGACGATAAAAAT
>NZ_JAUBVX010000086.1:0-18033 GCF_036706065.1 Microcoleus sp. A2-C3
TTTTGAGCAACAGCTTGCCGGATCTTCCAAGGCAGCTACTTTTAGATGCGATCGTTTTTTAGTCTAAACTCCAGTAAAAGACAGAACCCATGAATATCAGGGGGGTGTAATTATTGGACAAGGGTACAGTACCATTGCGTGGATACCGGAAGCTCAAGGAAGTTGGGCATTACCCCTACTCCACGAAAGAATCAGTAGTGGGTCTTCACCAATACTTCAAGCAGCTTCCCAACTCAAACTTGTCTGTGAACACAGCGTCAACCCAGTTTTAGCAGTTTTAGACCGAGAATATGGCAATGCCAGTTGGGTACTGGCAATAGCAGATATTCAAGCCGATTGTTTAATGAGAGTCCGAAAGAATGCCTGTTTGTGGTCAGCACCACCAGCCTATAGTGGTCGCGGTAGACCACCCAAACATGGGCAGAAAATGAGGCTCTGTGACCCAACCACATGGCTCCAAGCCGATACTGTGATTGAAATTGACGAACACCCAGAGTTGGGACAAGTCCGAGTCAGTCAATGGCTAGACTTGCATTTTTATCGTGCGGCCCAACAGAGAGTCAATTTAATCCTCGTCACAAGAATGAAGCCGATGTCAAACGGTCAGCCATTTCCACCCTTATGGTTGGCTTGGGTGGGAGAACGAACTCTTCCTCTAGAAACAGTTTGGTTTAAGTATTTACGACGTTTTGGAGTGGATCATTGGTATAGGTTTGCCAAGCAACGATTACATTGGACATTGCCTAACTTGAGAACTCCCGAACAATCAGAACGTTGGAGCGCTCTAATGCCATTGATGAGTTGGCAACTTTGGTTAGCTAGGGATTTAGTGGTCGAGAATATACTACCCTGGCAATCTGCTAATATCAATTTAACCCCTGGACGTGTTGCCCAATCAATGTTTTCGCTTTTGGTTGACATTGGGACTCCAACAAAAATCCCTAAACATAGGGGAAAATCCCCTGGTTGGGAAAAAGGAAGGGTACGAACTAAGGCACCGTGCTATCCCACCGTTAAAAAACGGGTTTCTCGACGTAAAAAGTCTTCAAGATTAGCTGTTTAATCTTCTACTTTTTGAGTTTTTGAGCAACAGCTTGCCTGAGATTCAAAGGTGGCTACTTTTAGCTGTACTCATTTTTTAGTCTAAACTACAGTGAACTAATAGCTGGCATTATTTTACTGAAAATATTTGGTTAATTGATTTGTGAAAGAGAATTGGTTTTGATGAACGGCAAAACCAAAGAAACCGGGTTTTTACTTGGTCGGCGGCTAACAAGAAATATTTTCGTAAAGAAGCAGGTTTCTGACTATCTATGCGTCAAAGATGATCTATCCAAACCTAGTCAAAAATCGGAAAGCATCCAGCACGTGACTCGCACAAACGTAAGGCGAAGTATTATAAAAACCTTGCCACGCCGCCGCCTTATCTTCATCGTACCTGTCCGCTCTTTCCGAGTGTCTTTCCAGCCAACTCAGCCGCACCGCGTGACCTACTAATACATCTAAAACAATGTATTCTTCTACTTTCAATTCGGGGTTGCGCTGGGCGATCGCCGCCAACTCCATCAGCGCCTCAATATTGACTTGTCGGTATTCCGGCGCTACAATTTTGTTCAGCAAATGCTCGATTTGCAGCGCAAAATTCTTTTCTCCCGGTGTCATTTCCGCTAAAATAATATCGCTATCTAAGCGATTTCGACGCTCTAATTTATCGCCAATAATCAAGCCTTTGCAGTGCCGCAACAATCCCCAAACACTCGGATAAAAATCCTTCGGTACGCGGTTGACTGCACCTTCCATTTGCCGCTTGCGCCGCCATCCACCCGCAGGCATTTTGGGTTCCTCAAACACTGACGCGACTACCCATTCAATATCTTTTTCCGGCTGTTTGACGCGCAGGGATTCTTGATCTTTGAGGATTTGATTCATTTCCTCGTATTCTGCCAATACTTGGCGCAGGCGATTTTTAATTTCAAAGGGACTTAGCTGCATTAAATATTCGTAAGCTTCATTTTGCGTAACTCGCAATTCGCGGGCTAATTCGCTAGTTAGCAGCAAAATAAAGTAACTCACTCTCAGAGTCAGCAACCCTTTAAATAACTGCGGTTCGGCTTTAATTAGCAAGCCTAGGTAAATGAGAATTTCTTGGGTGAGAACTCGATCGCGAACGTCTTCTCCGCAGAATTCGCGAATTTTGTCCATGACTTCCGTGTAAGAACCAGGCCGCGAAATCAGCGAGTCTTCGCTGTAGGCTTTCCCCACGGCAATCTGTTTTTGCCGCACCAAAATGTCTGTCACTGCATCCGACAAGCTGATATCAACTTTATCCAGCAATCCAGCCGCGTGGCGGACAACTGCCCATTGAATTCTTGATTGCGAACTTTCTCCAGCTTTCGTATAAACTTCGTTGAGTAAATCCACAACTTCAACGGTTGCTTCCGTACCGCCAAATCCTGTCTCAAAATTTAATCCTTTGAGGCGAATTAGCGTGTGCAGCAACTCAATTTGTTCGTACAAATTTTCTGAACCGCGCAGGCTGGCGAGCAATAATTGAGGATTAGTTTCGCACTCTAATTTAAATTCTTGGGTGTGACCCAAAGGCCAAGTTTTTTCGGGATTGTAACTCAGATATGTTGGGATTTCTACTGCACCTGTCACTGGAGATTCAGTGAATTCAAAATGTTGCATGAAATCAATTCTCTCGGTGCCAGCAGTCAGCATTAACTGGTTAAGATTTCCGAGTTTGACAGGCGTATTTTCCGAGTTTCCGTCGCGGAGTTGCTTCATCAATTCCAGCAGCGCTTCGCGGCCGGTTTCGAGCATTGCGTGAGTCAGCATCAGCGTTACCGTGGGTCGTCCCAACTGATACCAGTGGCGGTGAATGTGAGCTATTTCGCTTTGGATTTTAGATACTAGAAAATGGTAGTCTAGAGTTAGGTAAAATTCTTCTCTGTCCAAAAATGAGGGAAGAAATACGATCGCCTCTCCGCGAATTTTAAACACCCGGGAAGTCGTCAGACTCCGCAAACGGCGCACGGGGCGACCAGTTAAGCCTAGTGGATCGTTGCGTCCAATCTCCGCGTAAATAGCGGATAATTCCTTAGTCTGGCGGACTTGAATTGGTGCTACTTGCTTAGGGGTTTGGGCTGCAATGCCGTTAGCAGCTAATTCTGCTTGCAAATCTTCATCTTCAGCTAACAGGGCAATTTGCACTAAGGGTTCTCTGTGCCGGCCCACTGACAAATGCCTTCCTAGCGGGTCGATATCACCAACTGCGATTAACCCTTCGTTGAGTAATTGACCAAGAAAATACAAACTTTGCGCCCAAACCAGGGGAACATTTTCGTTTGGTAAGCGCTGCTGGCTGCGGGGATTTAACTTTTCTGCTTCTATATTTGCGGCGGGGACGTAGTACAATTCTGGTAGTAGTGGCGAACCAGCGCGATCGACTGTTAGAGATGCCAAACGCTGCTGGTACTCTTCGACTTGGGCTTGATTTCCCTCAAATATGCCGTCCAAGAGCAAATAAGTGAAAAATAGCGGCCACTCGCATTCTATATGATCGAACTGCTTTAATTCTGTAGGTTCATAATGCAGGCGATCGGCATCTTCCAAAACTGTTTGGTGTCCGTCCCGCAGAAACCGCTTGCAGCCGTAATTTCCTTGCAATTTGTCGATTATTTTATTGCGAGTCCGTTCTACTAATTCTTTATCTTCCACAGCAAAAGCGGGAAAACTAATCACACTTAATAAAGCGGCATCTACTTCTTTTGAACTAGATTCGCGAGGCAAAAGCGATTCTAAAGTAATGCGACTTCTGGCAATTTCATCTGGCAAAACGTGAATTACAGAGGCTTGAGAACCGTTAACTCCGAACAAATCTAATCCATTCATTGCTTCCAGCGCTGCTTTTGCCATGCCAACGGAACTGGCATTCAATTCGGCATTGCCACGATTAATTTTATGGCCTCTTTCCCAAATTCCATAATCGGGTGTGCGATAGGCTCTACCAATATAATAAACTAAATTTTGGACGAAATTGACTTCATCTATTGTAAAAATTATGTGCAGCCCAGAAGCCGTCATTTGAGCAATAATTAACAAGAATATAGATGTAGCATCTAACTGCAAGTGTCCCCACTGGTCATCGCCGACAACAATACTGCCAGTTTGAGTATTGTATTTAGCGTGCAAGGCATCTAGCGGCAACTGAGTATTTTTAAAGCTTTCTACTTTGCTTGATTGCTGCATCATCGCAAACAGCAAACCGCGCATCAGTTTGACTGTGCTGTGTTCGAGTTCAAATGTTCTACCGCGATCGCCATCAATTTTGCGGTAGGCTAAACCCAAGCCCCAAACTGCCAGAATGCTATACACGTTATCGCGCACCCAGGCATCGGTGTAGTCGCCGTGTGCAGTAACAGCCGTACTCGCCGGCAGCAAACCGGTAATTGGGTTCTGGCGCTTGAGGATGACGTTTTTGATTTGCTGGTAGTAATAATCTAACCTGGTTTGCCGCTGGGTTGTTGCGATCGCCATTTCGTGTTCCTTTTTTTCCTGATGCGAGCCGAATTGCGGTGAATAGACTTTTAAATATATCAGAAATTATATCACTTCTCAAGTTTTTCAAACATAACAAGGTGATTGCCATGTCTAGCCGCAACAACAATAACAACAACGTTCCTTTTGTAAAAATTGTCTACTCTACAGTGAAAATTAATGGTAAAATTGAGCTAGTACCGATGGAATGGTACGCTGACGGCTCTGTCAAGAAAATTGAACGCTAACGGGCGATCACAATTTCGACCAAAACTCTAAGTCAGTGACGTACTGCGTCTCGTACAAAACCCGGTTTATCGGCCACGGAATGATGACTTAACAGACTTTTGGTGGCAAAAATCGGGTTTTTGGCGTTCCAGACTTGTGTAGGGGCGATCGCCAAACTAAACTAATTTAACTAACTAAGTATACAGAAATCCCAAAGAAAGAAATATGGATCGATCGCGCCCGCAATTTTCCGTACTGGGACTACCAGTTCACATATTAGACGATTATGCAGGTTGGCTGATAGAGCGGCTGCATCAAGGGTTAGGCAGTCACGTCGTAACGCTGAATGCTGAAATGGCAATGCAAGCCGAGCAAAACCAGGCTTTAGGCGATGTAATTCGCTCTGCGGAGCTCGTGATACCCGACGGTTCTGGAGTAGTGCTGTACTTGCGAATGCGCGGCAAACCGGCCCAGCGCTATCCAGGGATTGAACTAGCAGAATCGCTGCTGCAACTAGCTGGAAAATTGCCGGATTCGGAACCAATATTTTTCTTTGGAGGTGCCCCCGGAGTGACGGCGGCGGCTGCTGAGACTTGGCAGCAAAAAGTTAATGGATTGTCGATTTCTTCCCAACACGGCTATCTTTCGGCAGATGAAGAACAAGAATTTTGTGAAAGTCTTAAAAAGATACAGCCCAAACTGATTTTTGTGGGCTTGGGAGTGCCACGCCAAGAATTTTGGATTGCCAAACATCGGCATCTTTGTCCTCAGTCGATTTGGGTGGGAGTTGGCGGCAGTTTCGATATTTGGGCGGGAACAAAAGACCGCGCGCCGGCTTGGTTTTGCGACAATCATTTAGAATGGTTGTACCGGCTTTATCAAGAACCTTGGCGCTGGCGTAGAATGTTGGCTTTGCCACAGTTTGCATTGAAAGCTTTGGGGGATTTTCGAGGTTGAAAATTGGATTGATAGAGTAACCGCAGATTCAAGGCAGATAAACACAGATTGACGCAGATATTTTCCTGATTAAAAAGTGAATTTTGCCAGATATTTATTGAGTCGATCGATCGCAAGATTCGGGTTGGGGCGGGTTTACGGGTTTTCTGGCTGATCTTATAGATTGTTGATGAACCCGCCCCAACAATAGTTATTGTTGATTTATTGGCTAGACAATGTAAGGAGAATCGATCGCCTTTGCGCGATTAATTGCCACCAACGTCTGGTAAATCAAAGCCGAAATCTCGGCGCGGGTAATGTCCCGCTGCGGTGACAGCCGATCGCGCGCCGGATAATTAACTACAATCTTCAAAGCAGTTGCAGTGGCGATCGCACTTAAAGCAAAATTAGGAATTTGCGATCGATCGGTGTAAACTTTTACAACATCAGGATTTCCGCCCTTAAGTTCCAAACCATTAACCAAAGATACGATCGCCTCAGCCTTAGTCAAATTCTGATTCGGGCCGAACTTCAAGCCCGGAAACCCCGACAAAAACCCCGCCCGATTCGCCCGTTCGATCGCACTTCTCGCCCAAAAACTAGCAGAAACATCAATAAAATTTGTCGCCGGCACCTTCGGAATCGGACTAAACGCACTCACCAACAGCGCCGCATATTGAGCGCGATTTAAGCTGTTGTCAGGCCCAAAAGAACCGTCAGGCAAACCGCTAATTATATTCGCCGCAGCCAAAGCTTCAATAAATTTCTGTGCCCAATGTCCAGAAATATCGCTAAACCTCGCACCGCCGATATTCGGATTGCCGCCGCCCTTTCTCACCGCAGCTTGCACAGCTTTCAAAGCATTCACTTTCCCGTAACCAAACCAATCGCTGCGGCGGTTATTAGCATCATAATTTCCCATGCGATTTCCCAACTGCGGATCGGGCTCGGAATCGACAATTTTGTCAGCAGTTTGTTCGAGAATTCCCCGCACTTCCCGCGCCGTCAAACGGGGGTTGGCGGAAAGCACCAAAGCTGCCACTCCAGCGACTACTGGAGTGGCGCTGGAAGTGCCGCCAAAGGTATTCGTGTAGTCCCCCGGATCGTAGCCGGTAACACCGACTCGATCGGCAGTAAAAACCCCCAAACCTGGCAAATACTGCGACACCTCCGGCCCAGTCGCAATAAATCCGGTTTCTGGCAGCCAAGTTCCCGGCGGCGCGTTGTTGCTGGGGGCGCAAACCGAGATGCTGTTGCCCCAATTGCTGTAGGCTGCTTTTTTGTTGAGGGAAGTGGAAGCAGACACCGCAATCACATCCGGGTGCACCGCAAATCCTGCTAGCCATTTAGTTCGATCGCCCAAAATGTTATTCGGCCAGCCTTTCTCGTCCACAGTACCGTTGACAGGGCGGTTGGCATTGCCCGCAGCAAACAGAATCACGCAGCCTCTACCGCCCCGCCCTTGGGTTGCTGCTTTGGTGATGACGGCACTTTGTCGCAGGGAAAGCGGATAGTAAACTGCCCCTGGGCCCCAACTGCAAGAGATGACGGCGGCCCCTTTTTCCACTGCCCAATTGAAGATTTTTTCGACAGAATCGTCATCGAGAAAACCCGTGGTACGGATGGGCATCAGGGCGCATCCAGGGGCGACTCCGACAATGCCTTTGCCGTTTTCTTCCGCAGCCGCGACACCGGCGCAACTTGTACCGTGGTTGTCCGATTCGGCGACTGGCATCGGGGAAGTGTCGCCGTCTTTGAAATCAATGGGGGAGACGATTTTGCCTTGGCCTTGAAAATCGGGATGCGTCAGATCGACTGAATCATCGGCGATCGCAATTACGATCGATCGCACGCCGCGAGTTATATCCCAAGCTGGTTCTGCATAAATTTGAGCACCGCCGACAAGTTCGTTGCCACCTTTGTTATTGAGATACCACTGTTTGGGATAAAGCGGATCGCGCGGTGTATAATGCTGCTGAGTTTCTAGTATAATGTTGGGCTCCGCCACCAGAACTTCTGGATATCTTGTCAGGCGGTTGGCAATTTTGATCGGGTTTTCTGTTGCTTGTTTGGTGACGAAGCAGACGAAGGTGTTGGGAATTCCTTCGACTGGCCGACTTATGGTTAAATTTGCTGCGTTGGCGATCGCATTTCGCGATTGTTCGTCTACTTGTTCACCAAATTGAATAGTAATTTGGTTAGTTAAATAAAAGAATGTACTCGGATTATTCGCCGGACAATAAACATGGCTAGCAAAAGCTACATCATCGCTGGCGCGGGCTGCTTGCATTGCTGGATCTAGGTTTTCTGGCGCAACCAAATATTCTTCGAGATTGCTTTGTCCGACACGACGGTTAAATTTTGCCGGAATTGTTACAGCCCAATTGTTTGAGACTGATGCTATTGATGAGGGGCGAACTGTAAAGCGGTTGGGAACTTTTGACAGCAACAATTCATCGCCGCCGCGCTGCAAAATCACTGCCAGACTTGCTTCTGGAACTCCGATACCTTGATAGTTTTGGAGGGTGTCGGAGGTGGGTTTGCTTGATTGTACCATCAGAAATGTTCCTGTTTAATTTGGGAGAGAAGACTGGGCGGTTTCAACCGCCCAATCTCTTCAACCCGCGGAGGCGGGTGAGTGTTTGTGTAGTCGCGGTTTCAACCGCCGTATTATCTTATCTCTTCTCTGTCTTCTCTCAAATAAACACACTAGGATTAACATTAAAGAATTCTCCCAGCGCCTTAGCTTGGGCTTTGCTAATCGCCCGTTTCCCATTAACCACCTCAGATACTACTCCTTTGGAACCAATCACGCCCACTAAATCGGCTTGTTTGAGTTCGCGAACTTCCATGAGATGTAACAGAACATCTTGGGGAGTCGCTTCTGGAATTGGGTAATATTTTGATTCGTATTCTTCGATCAGCAGCCCCCAGAGACTCAGTAAAGTTTCTTCTTCTAGTGTTAATTCTTCCTTAGACATCAGAAAATCGACTTCTGCGAGGGCAAGATCATTATCTTCTTCGTTCAGGATTGGCTTCGGCTGAGATTTCGCCAGCAGTTGACCGTAAGCTGTTTTTTCAATTGTGATGTTCATTTCTCATTCCTTTGCTTGCTTACTTAGACATGGTTCTCAAGTAGTAGGTGGGTGTTTCTTTCTCGGTATCATGATTTTGACGTTTGGAGTAAATGTTTTGGATCTATTGAGTACATCAGGGAATCTGTAATATTTCCCTGATGTATTGAGTGGGATATTAACCTATTTTCTGTTTAACTTCATCTTCATCATTCCACTTTATTTTGTCATATTCGGCATGAGTTAAAAATTTTTTAAAATATATAATTTTGCTTTTGTATTTAACTTGTACAATCAATCTATACCTATTGTGTTTAATATTAAATATGGTATATCCATAGACTTGATCGACCGATTTGGAATATTTCTGTCGGAGATCTTCTAGTGATTCCCAATTGTTGTCTTTGATGAGCTTGTACCAGGATTCGATCGCACTCTGGGCATCTGCATAGGGTTCGATCGTACTCAGAAGATTTTTGCGAGAAATTAGTCTCATTCGGTTACCGTTTTTTAAACGACACCTCTATGTTCTCATTTCGAGAACAATCTGTCAAGTCCCTACTTAAATTTTTCCTAAACAGCCTTTTGCCCGATCGCACCCTTTGACATTTGCACAAAATTGGTTTACACTTAGCCGGTTGCGATCGCCAATGGTAAGATCGGCTCATGCTAAATATCTTTTTAAAGCGCCGAGGCGCAAAGTAATTTCATGGTATACTCTGGAACTGTTTGCTGGCTTCGCTTCACTGCCCGGATGACGATCGGGGCGATCGCAGTTTTGACTTTGTTTCAACCGCTCCAAGCCCAAGCACAACAACCTTCTCGACCAGATAACCAACCGCAAGTCGAACCCGCCGACGACCCCACAGACCCCAACAATCTCCGCCCTACGGCGCAAGACAGTGGCGTGCTGAGCATTCCAGGAGGTCAGCGTTTGATGACAGAAGCCAGCGGTGCTATTTCCAATCAAAATTACACTGTCGCTGCTCAAAAGCTCCAAGAATCTCGCCAAATTTTCAATCAACTCTCCAACTTCTATCAACAACTGAGTAGCAGTTTTGCCGGAATTGACATCCGTTTAGCCGACAGCAACCGCACCAAAGCTGTGGAAACAGCCCAAATGCGCGACGAAGCTACCTATCGGCTGGCATTGGTACACCGGGCACAAAATAAGCCCGAACTGGCTGTCCCCCTACTAATTCAGATTATTCGATCGCAGCAGCCAACTCGCGACTTAGGCAAAAAAGCTTACCAGCAGTTACTAGAATTGGGTTTTGTGGATGCGCCCTATCCCCGGCCTGCTGCAACTCAACCGCGATCGTCTAACAAGTAGTTCCACTAAAATTTAAATTACAGCCGTCTATCACAGAAACTAATGGTCACACCGTCTCAAGTTGCAGAAATGATTCAGACTGGATTGCCAGACGCTAAGCTAAAAATTGACGATTTGAACGGTGGCGGCGACCACTACCAGGTGAGAGTAGTCTCTGCGGCCTTTGAAGGGAAAAGCCGAGTACAGCAGCACCAACTGGTCTACGGCGCTCTCAAACAGGCAATGGCTAGTGAAGCTATCCACGCTTTGGCCTTGGAAACCTTAACTCCCGCAGAATGGGCAGCGAAAAGTCCAGTTGCTTAATTGTTCAGTCAACTGCTGCACTTGCGCACAGAAACCAAAGAAACCGGGTTTTTGCTCGGAATCTATGACTATAACCAGAGATTTTCGTAAAAAACCCGGTTTCTGCCTCAGTCAACGTTTAGGAACCCAAGAAACCAGGTTTTTTTAACCGGAATCTAGGGCTATAACGAGAGATTTTCCTGAAAAACCCGGTTTCTGGGTCAGTCAACGTTTAAAAATTTTCAAACAATATTAGGAGCTACCATGACTACAGCACATGAAAGAATTGACGACTTGGTTAAGCAAAACAAAATCATGGTATTTATGAAGGGAAATAAGTTAATGCCCCAGTGCGGTTTCTCTAATACTGTGGTGCAAATTCTCAACACTTTGGGAGTGCCTTACGAAACTGTTGATGTTTTGGCAGACCAGGAAATTCGTCAAGGTGTTAAAGAGTATTCCAATTGGCCGACAATTCCCCAAGTTTATGTCAATGGCGAGTTTCTTGGCGGCTCGGATATTCTGATCGAGATGTATCAAAAGGGCGAATTGCAAGAAGTTGTAGAAGTGGCTTTGGCTTCTTAAATAAAAGTCAAGGGAAAGGAGAAAGAAAGTTTTGAGTTTTGAGTTGGAAATTGTGAGTTAAAGACTTAAATAATTCTTAGTTCGGAACTCAAAACTTTTCCCAACTTCTAATTTTAACAACAGTAGGGCGGACACAGCCCCGCCCTACTAAACATCTATTTTGCAGCTACAGCTTGCAACTTCCTGACTCTGCTATCAAAACCGGATGGTCTGACCCGTTCAATCATTCTGGTAATAAGTGTTGGTATCAGAAAAGGCAATTACCAATTACCAATTGCCAATTACCCAATAATCAGCGGGTTTATTAAACCGAATTTGGCATTAATAGTAGTCTGCTTCAGTTTGTGTCTGTGTCTGTGGCATTTCAAAATTCGAGGGGTCGTGAATGTAACGTGCTGCTTCTTCCTCCAATCTGTGAATCAGATAGGGTTCCAGACCGTTACAATGTCGCAGGGCTGCTAAGTAGCCATCTAAGTAAAGCCGCAGGTCATCGAAGCGATAACCTCTATGCCACATTTCGACGAGGGCGTCGGTGAGTTTTTGGTAGTGCCGGATTGTTTGGGTGTCTTGTAGCATGGTGTGAGTTTGAAATCCTTTGTGGTGTGTATAATGACGGCGGGATTTAGGAATGGCCTAGATTCATACTGAGTAAGCTCAGAAGAGAGGCGATTGCTAAATAAAAGTTTTTACCCTGCTCAACAGGCTACCCTCCAGAAAAAATTTCACTTGCTGCAATGCAGTGGCTCGAATCTTTCGCGCGCACCTAGATAATTCACCGTGCGTTTAATAGAGTCGGGATGTTGCTGAATTTTGCGGTCAAAGTGGGCGAGTGTTCCGGCTACCGAGCGAACGGTTGCAGGAATTCTAGTTTCAGTTGTGCAATTTGTCAACCTCCTGGGACTGGGGGCTGGGTCGGGGGGTTCGGTCAAAGCAGGCGGTTGGGTCATGGGGTCGATCGGCTGTAGACTGTCTTATTTTCATTGTAAGCTCACCGCCAGAATGATTTAACCTTTCTCCGGTCTGACGATCGCAACTTGACCAAATCTTTAAAATTAGTACCATCAGTTTGTTCGCAGCTTTAAGTGTAGCTACGGCTTGAGTAACGATGGTTACAAAACCTTGACAAAAGGTCTGTTAACCTGGTAGCCATTAGTGATAAGGAAGCTCGCCGTTGTGGGATCTGCAAGTATTTCAATTGTTGAAGGGAATCCGCACCTGCGATCGCTCTTGGGCTGGCATCTACAGCAAGTCGGTCACTGGGTGCATCAGTCAGCGGATATCAGTCACGCTAGGGAAATATTTTTTAGCCGTCAGCCAACCCTAGTGATTTTGGATGCCCAATTGCCCGATGGGGACGGTTTAGAATTTTGCCGCTGGCTACAGCAACAGCAGCAATCGCTGATTTTGATGCTGTCGGCGCGGAATTCGGAAGCCGATATTGTTGAAGGTTTGAAGTCGGGCGCCGACGATTACCTGACTAAACCGTTTGGGATGCAAGAATTTATGGCCAGGGTAGAAGCTCTGATGCGCCGCAACCGCACGATGATACCGCCGGCGATGCTGGAGTGCGGGCTACTGAAAATTGATTTGGTGCAGCGCCGAGTCAGGCTGTATGAGGCACAAATCGAGCTGACTCCTCAGGAATTCAGCCTGCTGTACGTGCTGGCTCAAGCTGGAGGAGTGCCACTATCCCGCTCCGATTTGCTCAGTCGGGCCTGGCCTGATGCCATTGACAACCCCCGGACGATCGACACTCACGTACTCTCTCTGCGTAAAAAAATCGAAATTGACCCGCGACAGCCGAGCCTGATTCAAACTGTGCGTAATGTCGGCTACCGACTGAATCTGGAGTTTTTGAATACAAATCAACCACATTCACCAGTGCTGGGCGCAGTGACTTCTTAGACTATTATCAGCCGATAAAGATGAGAATGGTGGCTTTCAGAAGAACTAGAGCCACCGCGCCGGGAAAGAATAAGGGTGAAAAAGAAAACCTATCCACTCCCGTCAGGAACAGTGAACGATTAAAGGAATTTCGTCAAGCAGCATACCAGTTATTAGTAAAAGCTCTCCTATGCTCTAGGTCGAGCTGATGGATGCAGTGATGACATCCTCCACTCGCCTTTAGGCAGTGGAGGATGTCAACGTCTTTTCCCGTGCAGTTATTGTTAATTGTAATCCGAAATTTTAGCAAGCTGATTGAAAATTTCAGCTAATATTAGCAACCGCCAGCTATTGTGAGAGAGGAAGATGTGCACACCCTACAGACAGATTATGTGCATCCAGGACTATTTTTCCTTATTCCCTCTTCCTTCGATCAACTGTCAACTGTCAACTGTCAACTGTTAACTCAGCTAACATTAACTAAACGAAGCAAGCCACAGCGGAAGCATCAACAGCAAACCGACAGAAGTGAGGGCGATGCTGCTAGCTAACAAATCGCGATCGAGTTCATAGATTTCTGCTAAAATCAGCACCGAAAGAGCTGTAGGCGTTCCCGACATCAACACCAAAACCAACCTCGGATCGCCACTCAATCCCCAAAAACTAGCACCCAATCCGATCAGCACCGGCACAATTACCACTTTTAACAGCGACGGAACCAAGGCTAGTTCAAAACTTTGCCATGTTTTAATAGCTCTCAAGCGGATACCAACCAGCACTAAAGCACTAGCAATTACCCCCCAAATTGCAGTCTGCAATCCCGATTCTACTGTCTCAGGTAGGGGGATACTTCTCGTAAAAAAACCAATAATAAATGCCCACAGAGCGGGAACTGTCAGCACGTCCCGGAGCTGAATCCACCAGTGATTTTTTTCATCGGAACGCCCGAAATAGCTGGCAATAAATACACCAAAACCGTAGCTTCCGATCACGTTGTTGGTGACGCTGTATAAGACTGCCCAGTTGTTGTTATCGCTGCTGATGATCGCGGGGGTGATTGCTAATCCCACAAAGCCGGTATTCCCTAACATTGCAGCTAGGATAAAACTGCCTTGGCTCGATCGCGTCAGGGAATTTATATTGAATAAAAATAAATTAACTAGAGAATGTTTGCCCTGAAAATATGGCTTTTTGACGTGCCGCGCACTCAGCCGCCGTAATAACAGCCAAGTCAACCAAGCTAAACTCGTACTCACAAATAACACGAATATGGCGATCGCCGGCGTGAATCCCACAGCACCAGAAAAATCACTTTGACGGGCTAAAACTGCAATTTGCAGCGGTATCCCAATCCAGTAAAGAAAGCGGCTTAGCAGCTTGGGGAAATCAACTGGGATGTACCGAAACAGCAGCAGTCCCAAGCCCGTCCAGATAACTAGAGGCGTATAAGCATGAAACAAGGTTTCAATCATAAAAACTTAACTTGACAATTTGAAATGCCTCTATTGATTAATAGTAATGCTAAAACCCGTTTGAGAAATCCGAATTTGTCGTTAACGGAGCCCTCGCAGACGAGGACTCCGCTAACGAAGAGGATCGCACTTGCACGGTTTTTCGCCCTAGCGTGTCCGCGACACTGCGGGCCCGAAAATCTGCCAACAGACGCGCCACATTTTCCTGCCGTTTTCCTAGACTCGAAACACGGCGAGAATAAATCTGCTGATTGACTTGCACTCATCAATTCAATTTCAAAGCATTAACAGGCACATCATCCCAAGAACTAACAGTCCGCAACGTAGCAACCCAGCCCTGCTGTTTTTGCTCTGCCGTCAAATTCTGCTCAAAAGATGCGTGGCATTCCTTTGCTTGAGTCTCATCGCAACAAGCTATACAAGAATAAAGAATGCCCGACGGATCGATTTGCTCGTTTACCCAAATAATCACGATCTACTCTCTCAATCAAAATCTACTATCACTTAAATTTTCCTATATTTTTGGCAATTATTTACTTGATTTCTGAGTCTGCTTGGAGTGGACTTCGTTTGTATAGTCACGACTTCAATCGCCGACTCTTATCTTCGAGGCCAAAGTCGCCAAAGACTCGCCCGCAACCCGGCAAATCCGCCAATCGGGCATCACATCAGCACCGATACCCTGGTAAAATCCGATCGCCAATTCATTCCAATCCAAAACACTCCACTCCAAACGCCCGCAACCTCTTTCCACTGTCAACTGCGCCAAATAAACAATCAAAGACTTACCAATTCCCCGCCCGCGAAACTCAGGAAGCACAAACAAATCCTCCAAATAAATCCCCGGCTGAGTCAAAAAAGTAGAATAATTGTAAAAAAACAGTGCCCAGCCCACAATTCGACCTTCGCATTCTGCTAAAATCGCTTCAGCAAAAGGGCGCGAACCAAACAAATGATTTTCCAAATCAACCGCATTACCTGTTACCGCGTGAGATAACTTTTCGTACTCAGCTAAAGCCTTAATCAAATCAAACAGCACCGGCACATCGGCGCGGGTAGCTGGGCGCAAAATCACCTCATCAGACATAAATCAATAACTAATAAGCGACAATCAACAATTAAATATAACAGAAGTCAGAAGTCAATAGTCAGTAGTCAGTAGTCAGTAGTCAGTAGTCAGTAGTCATTAGTCATTAGTCATCTTGCCCTCCGAGCGACTTGCCCCGATCGTAGCCGAGGGGAGCCGAAGGGTGGTCATTAGTTATTAGTCATTTTACTCGTTACCAGGCAGGAGCCTGGTAACGTAGATTCAGAGGCTCTACCTCGTTTGGGACAATGGAGGCAGAGCCTCTAGATATCGATTCCCAGGCATGAGCCTGGGAACCAATTAAACCCGCGGAGGCGGGTTTTGTTTGTTTAGACGCGAATTCCATTCGCCGTCCGATATTTAAGACTTTTCAAAATGCAAACTCAATGTTTTCGAGCTTATTTCAACCAGCCCTTTAATCGTTCCGTCACTTGAGGGCGGCGCAGCTTTCGCATTGCCTTATTTTGAATTTGACGGACTCGTTCGCGGGACAAATTGAACAAACTGCTGACCTCTTCTAAAGTGTAAGGTTCGCCAGTTATCAAACCGTAACGCATAGCAACAATCTCTTTTTCCCGCTCAGTCAAAATATTATCTAACACCTCCAAAATATCTTGGCGCATCATCATCTCATTCATCTGAGCTTCTGGAGATTGGGTCGAGTTATCTTCAATAACATCCAAAAGTTCCGAACTTTCTTCCGAGCCGATACGGTGGTTGAGAGACAAAGATTGCCGACGTACTTGCTGGAGGTAACGAAGTTGTTCGGAAGTTACTTCCATTTCTTTAGCAAGTTCAGTTTCAGTGGGATTGCGTTGAAGAGAACGCTTCAAATCCCGATAAACTCTTTTGAGTTTATTTAACTGTTCGACAATATGAACCGGCAACCGAATTGTCCGCCCTTGATTGGCAATTGTCCGGGTAATTCCTTGGCGAATCCACCAATAGGCATAGGTAGAAAACTTATAACCCTTCTCAGGATCGAACTTTTCGGCGGCTCGATTCAAACCTAAAGCTCCTTCTTGAATTAAATCTAGAAAAGGTACGCCCCGATTGAGATAGCGTTTGGCAATTGAAACCACCAAGCGCAAATTTGAGCTGATCATTTTCCGTTTCGCCGACTGACACTGGTGGCGAAGCTGTTGCAGTTGAGTTTCGCTCACTCCCAAAGCCGACGCGAGTTCAGCTTTTGTTGGCATTCTGTCCAATTCCTGCTTTAAACGCTCTTCTAGTTCCTGAAGGGCTACCAATTCTTGAACGCGGCGTGCCAACTCCACCTCTTCGGTGGCACTCAGTAGAGGATAGCGAGCCATTTCTTTGAACAAAGCTCCCACGGGATCGTCGGCAGACCAACTGTTGTATGCTGACGCTCTACTTACCGTCGGACGATCGATCTCGGTGTCCTCATCCTCTGCGATTGCGAGTGAGGCTTCGGATTCCACCGCAAAACTGCCTAGGTCAGATTTTGCCATATAGTGTTTGGTGTCCGTGGGATGATTTGAAAACTATGCCTTCACTTTAACCAATTTAACCAGAAATTTCCGAAATCCATCTAGAAGTTCGTGGCTGATATCAGATTGCGCCAATTTTATCAATAAATTGGGTTTAAAACCCCGTCATTCTAGGACGGCTTGTTTTTTAAGCTTACGACATAAGTAAATATTTGCAACAAAACCAAAAATCTTAGTCTGGTACAGCTAGCATAAGAATATAGTGATGAGGTCGAGGTCATGCTAGTTTTTGAATTTAAAGCATACCGGAAACCAGAGCAATTTAACGCGGTTAATGAAGCAATTAGAACAGTGCAGTTCATCCGCAACAAAGCGTTGCGATTTTGGATGGACAACAAAAAGGTTGACAAATTTGACCGGAATAAATATAGTGCTTTTTTAGCTAAAGAATTTCCGTTTTGCGATCAATTAAACAGCATGGCTCGGCAGTCTAGCGCCGAAAGAGCATGGTCTGCGATCTCCCGATTCTACGACAATTGTAAAAAGAAGATTGCTGGCAAGAAAGGATTTCCGCAATTTCAAAAAGACAACCGCTCAGTTGAATATAAAACTAGCGGTTGGAAATTGGCGTCAGATCGAAAATAGATCACCTTTACAGATAAAAATGGCATCGGGAGACTCAAGCTAAAAGGGACACGGGATTTGCATTTTTACTCATGTACTCAAATTAAACGAGTCAGATTGGTAAAGCGTGCAGACGGGTATTACGTCCAATTCTGTATTCAGGCTGACCGCTCCGAAGTGATTGAAGTCACAGGTAGTGCCATCGGATTAGACGTGGGGCTGAAAGAATTCTACACCGATTCCAAAGGTATTGCTGTTGAAAACCCACGATTTCTTGCCAAAGGAGAGCGTAAATTAAACAAAGCCCATAGACGTGTTTCAAAGCGCGTTAAAGGCTCTAAGAATAGAGGTCAAGCTAGGGTGATTCTAGGGAAGCGCCACCTCAAAATAAGTAGGCAACGTAGAGACCATGCTGTGAAATTAGCACGGTGCGTAATCCAGTCTAACGACTGTGTAGCTTACGACTGTAGTTTAGACTAAATAAAGATGAGAACGGTGGCAAAAGAAGAACTAGAGCCACCGCGCCGGGAGAGAATGA
>NZ_JAUBVX010000087.1:0-16950 GCF_036706065.1 Microcoleus sp. A2-C3
TCTTCAAAAATGGTTCGTGGAAATTTTCGCTAAACCCACATAGCTGTTGGATCATTCTTTTTGTGGAGGTCTCTAAGGGCTGCTCTTGATTTCTTTTCTAATTCATCTATCTCCGCTATCTCTACTGATTGTACTAATTCTTTCGCTTTTTTTATGGTCATCGGCACTCTGCTTATCCATTTTAATTCTTTGATTAACTGGAGATTTTCTTGACTATATAATGCACTATCACAGACCATAATACTGTCAAAATTTATTTGCTTTTTAAACTCTACTAATATCTTCCCAAATACAGCTTTGTCCGCTTCATTTCCAGATCCAGCTCTTGTATATAATGGTAATCCTTCACTATTTACAATTACATCACATACAACTTGTTTTAAGTCAGGTCTATGATCGCGAGAATATCATGAATGTTATGTTTACTGGGAGTGATTTAATTATTTCTGTTTCTTTGTTTTGATTTTGGGGATTTTTGTATTCCCCATGTAAGTGGAATGATGTAGAATCTAAGTGAGCATATTTTAGATCTATTTGAAACTTCTTAATCGCCGCTAACACAATTTCCATAAATATTTTATTCAATCCATATTTATATAATTTATCCATGACTCTTCCAATTTTATCATCATTTATATAATCCGCTTTAATCCCCGTGCCTAACAAGGTTTCGATTCCTTTGTCTTCAAAAAGCTGACTAAATAGATATAGCCTTTCTCGGAAAGATGAGGTATCATGTTACTGACACTCACTGATGAGGGTAAAACATAGAAGACACGATCGAATGAGCTATAATTACATGGTTCAGTAAAGCCAGGCGAAAGCGATAGCACACATAATAGCATTTTTCTGACAGCACGAAGAAGCTGACTCACAAAAAGTAAACTTGTACTCTCTTCATACATTGTTAAAAATGAAAACTTATTCGATTGATTTTAGGCGAAAAATCCTTGATACTTATCATACTGAACCGATTTCACAAAAAGCAATAGCTAAGCGTTTTTCTGTAGCCCTCAGCTTTGTACAAAAATTGCTTAAACAATATCGTGAAACAAAAAACATTACTCCCCGAACAGACCGATGTGGAGTCAAAGGTAAACTGAATGCAGAGCAACTACTCATATTGGGGGAATTGATTGAAGCAAACAATGATGCCACTCTTGAAGAACTTCGTTATTTACTTTATGGAAAAATAGGATTTTCCGTTAGTAGATCGACAATAGCAAGAATGATAAAACTCTTAGATATTACTGTCAAAAAAAAACTCTATTCCCTTCAGGCAAAGGCACCGACCGAGTTCAAATCCTGCGATGTGAGTTCTGGCAAAAAATTAAAGAGATTAGTTTGAAAGACTTAATATTCATTGACGAATCTGGAGTTAATTTGGCAATGGTTAGGTTATATGCTAGAGCTTTGAAAGGTCAAAGAGCCAAGGGGCCAAAGCCCACTAAACGTGGCAAAAATGTCTCAATAATTGGAGCCATGTCAGTCAATGAAATTTTGACATCGGTTAATCTAATAGGCGGAACTGATTCAATTACATTTGAAGCTTTTATTATCAGAAAACTTGTGCCAAAACTATGGAAAGGTGCTTGTGTAGTGATGGATAATTGTCCAATTCACCTGGGAGAAGAAGTGGAAAAAGCGATCAAAAAAAAGGGGGCAAAATTAATATACTTATCTCCTTATTCACCAGATTTTTCACCAATTGAAAGTCTGTGGTCAAAACTTAAAATCATTCTCCGTTCTATCAAGACTACTAATTATAAAGAATTAGCAAAAGCCATAGAGTTGGCGTTCAGTCAAGTTACATCATCAAATATTTTTAACTGGTTTACGCACTGCTGTTATTGTACCTCATCTTTTTGAGAAAGGCTATACAAAGGTCTTGACACAAACCCTAATCCATTGATTAAAATAGCTTTTACTAATATTCCTGCTGAAATTTTTTCCCGAACATCTATTCCTAATTGAGAGTTGATTATTTCAACTATTCCTATCTCATCAATGAGTCCAGCTACTATTCCTAAGTGATCGATATTTTTGATTTTAATTTCTGAAGCTGGGGACATTTTTTTAGCTATATAATATTTTTGACTTTTTTTATTGTCTCACTTTTTGACCTCAAATTTCCTAAGTATTTTTACTTATTCATTCCAGCCTAGCAATGTACTATTCTATGTAGTGTTATTGAAGTGCGGAGTGTGGGTGTTAAGTGAACCGTATTGGGTTAGGTTATAATTTGAGAATCTCCTGGTTAGAAACCGGGAGATTCTCAAGGATTCAAGGCTAAGATATTGCGATCGAATAGGATTAATTCCATAATCAGATGCTCTCGATCGCACAGACTTAACTCCATAAACTGTGATGATTAGATACTGCCATTATTGTGACAAACGCTGACCGGAAGACAATCGTTTAAGACCCTCCATCGCCGTAGTTGCTCCAGCTTTGTCACTACTTTCGCGAGCAATGTTCAAAGCTCGCTCGTAGGATTCGAGAGCTTTGTCGGATTGACGGAGACTTTCATAAATCGAGCCCATATTGTTAAGCAAGCGTCCGATACTTGTCTTGTCGCCAATTGCTTCCAACATCGGTATTGCTTGCTGAAAATAGATCAGCGCTTGAGTATCTTTGCCCTGTTTGCGACAGGTAAGTGCCATGTTGTTGAGGAGACGGCCGACGCCAGCCCTGTCTCCAATTTCCCGGCGAATTGCTAAAGCTTGGTGATAAAATTCCATCGCTCTATTAAAGTCACCGATGTTGTAATATACGCCGCCCATGTTATTGAGGGTACGGCCTAAATCGCGTCGATCGCCCTCTTGAGTGCGAATTGTCCGCGCTTGCTGGTAAAATTCGATCGCCTTAGCGTAATTTGACTGTTCTGCGTAAACGGCGGCGATGTTGTGAAATGATTCTGCTATTTCAATTTGGTCATCGGCAGTTTTGGCGAGTTCCAAAGCTTCTTGGTGCAGTTTCATCGCTTCGGAAAAATTGTCCCCAATCCGGTTAACGAAACCGATGAGATTGAGAGTGCGCGCGATACGACGCCCTCCGCTGATTTCTCGGTGAATGACTAAAGCTTGCCGCAAAACTTCCAAAGCTTTGGGCCTCAAACCCATTTCGCCATAAACTTCCCCCATATTGTTGAGGGTTTCGCCGATTCCGGCTTGGTCGCCGAGTTGCTTGCGGATTGCCAAAACTTGCTCAAAAGTTTGGATGGCTTCTCGAAACAAACCCTCGCGGTGCTGTTTTACTCCTGTTTCCAAGAGTTGGTCTGCTTGCGTTTTGGGGTCTGTTGCTTGGGCGCGATCGCCCGATCGAGCCGGCGTAGCATCTATAATAGGGGCAAATGCCCCAGCGTCTGAAATTTCCAGCAAGCTGAGTGCGGGCGATAAGACAATACTTATAGCTGCGAGATAGCTGAAGTTGTAAGAGCGGCAGTACACCGATCGAGTCCTCCAAGAGCCTATTTATAACTAAGATAGATCTCTTTGGGGTGTTCCTGCCAATTTCTTTCTTAATTGCTAGGTTCTGACTTGGCTTTTGTGTTACCAGACTGCCATAATCAGCGGCATATTGTTGAGCGCGGAGATGACAGCAAAGTTTTTGCTTGGTGGAAGCGATGTTTTCTCAGGCCCGTGTAAGATGATGTCCTGTTTGTCAACTGTGATCCAAGCAACTCCTGACAAGACTTGAATTTCATGATGAGTTTGAGGCAACCTGTACACCTCGTTTTTCACGAGGATTATGCGATCCTCTTCGAGGGCTCCGCTAACGGGCGCTGCACATTCGGAATATCTTTGAAGCATAGCATCTCCTTTGGAATTAACCATCCAAAATCCACAATTTCCCCGAATTTTCTGGCAGGCTGGTTCACCAACATCTTTGCTTCCCGCAAACAATCGATAAAAACTCGCCTCCACACAACCAACAATCTATTATTGGCAATAACGCCGATCGATCCAAGCGCGTATTTCGTCATCCGTCGCCGCGCAAGTAGAGCGACCTGTCGCCCGATCGCAACCATGCCACCAAGTGTTACCATTGCGATCGCACGTCTGCCAAATTCTGACCTCGTTTTCGCCAGAGACGGCAGCCAGCAAACCTTGCCAAACTTGATTTATAGCTGAAAAGATCGATCGCTCTTTTGGCTGTTTGGCATATTTAGCTTGCTCTTTAATCGAAACAACGCTCGTTTTTTCGGGATACCGCCGATTTTCGTAAGTAGACATAACAAATACCTTCAAATCCTCAATTAAACAAAAATTGCATCAGGAAAAATACCAGCTAAAAACCAGCAATAACTTGCTCGCGATTACAGCACCTTTTTATCGTTATGCAATTCCTGTAAAACTAAATCTGTTGCCTGATAAATTAACCCTAACTCTTGGCTAAACAACAATCAAATCATTACTTGCATAGGTTGTATGAATAAAATCGATAGATAAAAATATCAACCGCGCCCGACAGCTAGAAAGTTGTTAATTGCTAGAAAACTTGCGTTCGCTTCTTTCTTCCTTTTTTCCTCTATCAACTGTCAACTGTCAACTGTCAACTGTCAACTGTCAACTCTTCCTTCTATGAATGAAATCAACACACGGCGGCTGAAACTCTCTCAGATTCAGGCTTTGATAGCGGTAGCAGACTGTGAAAATTTTAGCGAAGCGGCTTTGCAAATGGAACTGTCGCAATCAGCAGTCAGCCACGCCATCGCCTCTTTAGAAACCGAATTGGGTGTGCAATTGTTCCATCGGGGGCGACATGGTGCTCAACTGACGCCGGTGGGGGAAAGGGTATTGATTCATGGGCGTCAAATTGTGCGATCGTTAGAAATGATGATCAAAGAAGCCGATTTAGAGAAAGGTTTGCAGGGTGGCCAGGTGCGGATAGTGACGTTTCGCAGTGTCGCAACTCACATTCTACCGGGTATTATCGCCCAATTTCGCGATCGCTTTCCCAAAATTGCCGTCAGCATTACCGAAGTGTATTATACCCAGGCTGTGGAGGAAGCTTTGCGATCGGGCAAAGCAGACATCGGCTTTGTCTCTCTTCCCATCTCCGACGAATTTGAAACCAGAGAAATTTTGCGGGATAAATATGTGGTGTTGCTGCCACCAACTGCCAAGTTATCATGTGCTAAGATTACCTGGGAAGTGTTAGCAAATTATTCGCTGATTTTGCAGCCGCCAGAAACAGCTTGTTCTATACCGCTACGCAAATATTTAGCAACTTCGGAGTTTCCCTTAAATATCGCTTACGAACTCAGCGAAGATTCAACTATTGTCAGTATGGTGATGCAAGGTTTGGGTGCTGCAATTATGCCACATTTGGCGGCGGAACCGATACCTGCTGGGGTAAAAGTTTGCAGTTTACCAGTTCATTTTGAAAGGGTAATTGGGGTGGCTGTTTTGAGGGATGCGCTGTTAATTCCGGCCGTGTTTGCATTTTTGGATTTAGTTAAAAGTGCGACAGAGATTGAATATGACACTGATTTTCCCATCAATCCTTCATGAGTAGTTATGGACACACGGGTGGTCAGAAACCGGGTTTTTTACGAAAATTTTTCGTTGCAGTCCAGAGATTGGGTAAAAACCCGGTTTCTTTGGGTTTAATGTATCCAGGAATGATGAGAAACTTAGCTGATGAGGCTCCCAATTTTTGAAGCAAACTCGCCGTTGTGGTTGAGCTGCTCTGCATCTCAAGAGAATAACATTGATGTAATTTCGTACTGGATGCGATCGCATATTAACTACTCAATGCGTTCAGCAACAAGACCAGAACTGTCACCTTGATGAATTTTAATTACACCTTCTAGCGAGTTTTTGTCATTTAATTTGAGCCAACCACTACCAGAAGCCTCATCACACTCGTCATTGCCTTCCCACGTAAACTCGAAGGGCTGATCCTCTCGATTTTTCACGACTCCGCCGTCAATTTGACCGAATACTAAACCAAATTGAAATTCTCCTGAACCTGATTCCTCAATTTCGATATACGCTTCAACTTCCATGTCCATGTAGTCAATATCCCACTGATCCATCTCGGTGATGCGCCATTTACCCTGATATTGCATTGCTTTCGTCCTCCACTATTAATATCGAGTCTTGATTTATCCCAGTAATATTGTTACATCAATTACTAGAAAGAATTGGTTTGAAGCCATAACCCTGATCGGGAGAAATTAAAATCAGAATATTCATGACTCCAATCCTCTTCCTTCCAGATAGAGGTCGCCCTCAAGCGGTCAACTATCAACTATCAACTGTCAATTGTCAACTGTCAACTGTTTCCCCAATCTTTGCCGCAAAATGAATTCAGCGACACTCAAATCAACGGGTGTTGTGACTTTCAAATTTGTCTCTTCCCCTTCCACAATTTGCACTGCTAAACCGCATTTTTCAAACAAAGCTGCATCGTCTGTAACTTCCCAACCCTTCTCTCGCCCTTGTTGGTGACACTGTTTTAACAATTTAACTTCAAATCCTTGGGGAGTCTGGGCCGCCCATAAATTGCGTCTGTCCGGTGTGTCTCGCACGATTCGACGCTCATCTACGACCTTAATCGTATCCTTGACCGGGACGGCGACAATCAAGCCGGGACAGCTTAAGAGAGCTGCGGAAGATCGATCGAACAATTCAGGAGTTGCCAAACATCTCGCGCCGTCGTGAATCAACACGCGATCGGCATTTGGAGGCAAAGCCTGCAAACCGTTGTAAACTGACTCTTGCCTGGTAGCGCCTCCTTGAATCAGTTCCACGGGCTTCACCAAACCTAAATCGCTGATAATTGCCCGAAAATCAGGAAAATCCCCAGGCTGGCCCATGATCCCAATCCAACTAATCTGCTGCGAAGCTTCAGCAGCAGCCAAAGTCCAACTCAGCAAAGGTTTAGATAGCAAAGTCAGCAGCAGTTTGTTCCGCTGACTCCCCATCCGTCGCCCCGAACCCGCCGCCGCAATTAATAAGTGCATTAACTAACCCTTCTTCACCCAACTAGGTATATATTAAGAGCGTCCTGTAATTTTCAGTCAGTTGTTTTGCTGTCAGCCAGTAGCTTTTAAACTCTAAAAATACTATAAGCTGATAGCTGAAAGCCGATCGCTGAGAGCTACCTCGATAGATAATAGCCCGATCGTTTATGATGCGAATACTAGCACTTGTCCCTGGCGGGATTGGCGACCAAATTTTATTTTTCCCCACCCTCGATGACCTCAAGCAGTCTTATCCAGAGGCTCAGATTGATGTGATCGTGGAACCGAGGGCGAAGGGTGCTTACCGAGTCTGCAAGTCCGTCAAAGAAGTTTTGACGTACAATTTCAAAGACCGCAACGCGATGGCAGATTGGGGCAATTTACTGGGCGTAATTCGCGATCGCGAATACGAAGCAGTTGTTTCCCTCGGCCAGCGGTGGACTGTCGGACTTCTGCTGTGGCTGACCGGCATTCCGCAGAGAGTTGGCTATTCGGGAACCAACGGCGCTCGATTTCTCACCGATTCGGTACCTCTAAAAACTGAACAGTACGCGGCTTCAATGTACCACGATTTGCTGCAAGGATTCAACATTAACAATCCTTGTCCGGCGATCGCAATTAGTGTACCAAAACAGGACATTCAGTGGGCGGAAGCCGAACAGCAGCGGTTGGGAATCAAAGAGAGTGGTTACATTCTAATTCACGGTGGTTCGAGTCAGCTAGCTGTCTCTAAAGGTATTGACAAAATTTACCCTATAGACAACTGGAGACAAATCATCGAAGACTGTCAGCAGCGACAACCGAATTTGCCCGTTGTGGTGGTGAAAGGCCCCGAAGATGAAGCTTTGGTGACAAAGTTAGTTCAGTTATGTCCGAAGGTGAAAGTTATCTCGCCGGATGATGTCGGCAAGTTGGCGGCCACCATTGCTGCTGCTAATTTGATGATGTGTACTGACAGTGCGCCGATGCACTTAGCTGTGGCGGTTCAAACTTATACAATAGCTTTGTTCGGCCCGACTGAACCTGCAAAATTGCTGCCCAAGAGCGATCGCTTTTTGGGAATTAAATCTCCTAGTGGCAAAATGGCTGACATTTCTCCTCAAGAGGTTTTGAAGAAAGTTTGGGGCGGCTAATTTAAGAGGGCGGGTTTTGTACAGGAATTATCTGTTAAGTGGAAGTTGGCGTGCTTAACCCGCCCCCAAAGCAATGATGTTAATTTAACCTATTTCATCCTAATTTCATATTTGCCTGCAAAAGTGATATGTGAGTTCAGATTCGCCCTTACTCAATCATGTCCCCAATAAAGCTCTACCGCATTTCTGGGTTAATTATCAGCCTTGCATTCTTCACATCTCCCGCAGCCGTTTTCGCCCACGCGGGACACGGAAATGAATTTCACCAAAGCGGCGGCGAAACTACTCAAATTCCTGCTGCTATTTCTGTCGATGCCGCCACAGCCAAACGGTTAGGAATTAAAGTATCTCCTGCCGCGCGCCAGCGACTAGAGATAGGCATCAAAACTACGGGACAAATTGAAACTTTGCCCAACCAAAAGGTAGAAGTGACGGCTCCGGTTGCTGGCAAAGTGGTAGAGTTGCTAGTTAAGCCTGGGGATAAAGTATCAAAAAATCAACCGGTTGCTGTTTTGTCGAGTTCAGAATTAGGACAGTTGCGCGTTGAATCTCTCTCGAAACGAGCGGAAGCTGAGGCCGATTTGCAGCAAGCGCAAGGCGATTTGAAACTAGCCACAGAAAATTACGATCGCCAAATTCAAATCTCTGAAGCAGAAATAATACAAGCCCAAACTCAATTAGCCGCTACAACTCAACAGTACCAAAGAGAGCAAGAATTAGTCAATAAGCGCTCTGTTGTGAAAGTTGCTAAGGAAAATTATCAGCGTCAGATTGAAATAGCGCAAGCAGAAATAGCGCGGGCGGACACTGAACTGACGGTGGCAAAAGAACAGTTCGATCGCGATCGAGAGTTAGTTGCATCAGGTGCGATCGCGCGGCGCACCATGCTGGAATCGCAAGCACACTTCGCCGAAGCAAAAGCCAATGTTGCGAAGGCAAAAAGCCGTCCCGAAGTTATCAAAGCCGAAACCGAAATTAAACAAGCCGAAGTAGACCTGCCCATGCGGGAATTGCGGGATTCCCAAGGCAGAGTAGCAGAAGCAAAAGCTCAACTCACCAAGGCTCAGAGCCGCCGGGAAGTGTTGGAAGCCGAGAATCAGGTCAAACGCGGCAAAACTGCGGTCAAAGTCGCGCAATCGCGCATTCGCTTAGCCGATGCACCCTATCAAGCGCGGCTCCAACAATTAGGAACTATTGCGAATGACAAAGGACTTGTCACCGTAGTTGCTCCGATTTCTGGTACGATTGCCGATCGCGAAATCACCCCAGGAGAGTCCGTAAACGCTGAAAAACCGCTGATGAGCCTCTTAAATGACAGCCGCGTTTTTGCCACAGCTAACATTTACGAAAAAGACCTGAATCAGGTCAAACAGGGCCAGGAAGTCAGGGTGAAAGTTGCTAATTTGGGCGATCGAACTTTCACAGGAAAAATCACCATAATTGGCTCATTTGTGCAAGGAGAAACGCGGGTTGTACCGGTGAAAGCAGAACTAGATAATAGTCAGGGCGAATTAAAGCCGGGACAGTTTGCGGAATTGGAGATTTTAACCGACAAAACCGCCACAAATATTTTAGCAATTCCGACTGCGGCGGTAGTGGATGTTAGCGGTAAAAAAACAGTTTACGTTAAAAATGGCGATGCTTATCAAGCGGTTGACATTGAAATCGGTCAAACAGCCGGAGATTTAGTGGAAGTTAAAAGCGGTTTATTCGAGGGAGATTTGATTGTTACCCAGCGCGCGCCTCAACTTTACGCACAATCGTTGCGGGGCGGTAGCAAGCCGTCAACAACCGAGGAAAAGAAAGAAGCAAGCCCCAAGGTAACAGAGGTTAACTTTAATAATTTACCCGTGCCTTTGTGGGCGGGAATTGGGGCAGGAATTGCGCTCGCATCCCTAACTTTTGCCACCGGAGTATTCTGGGGAAATCGGCGCAAATTCCCAGATAAGACGGCGGTTGAAACCGCGCCTATACAAACGATGTCTGCCTCCGCGGACTCAAGAGAATAACGTAGTTTTAACCGTCTGGTTTTCAACCCCTCTCAGATCGGGTTTTGCTTCTATAGAAGCGGTTTCAACCGCCCAGTCTTCTCAAAAATATTAAAATGTTCAGCACAATTCTCAGATGGGTAATTAACCGCCGCTGGCTAGTCGTTCTCGCCACCATTATTATTAGTCTTTGGACATTATATATCGTCCCCAAAATGTCCCTTGATGTCTTCCCGCCTTTCGCACCGCCGCAAGTAGAAATTCAGACGGAAGCACCGGGTTTGGCACCCGAAGAAATCGAATCTTTAGTAACACTGCCGATCGAAAGTGCGATTAACGGAACTCCGGGAGTAACAGCAGTGCGATCGTCTTCTGCCGTGGGCCTTTCTGCCATTAAAGTAATCTTTGATTGGGGAACAGACATCTATCAAGCGCGCCAGTTGATAACAGAACGGTTGCAGCAAGCTCAAAGCAAACTCCCGGCTGGGGTAGAAACACCGCAAATTTCTCCGACAACTTCTCCTGTAGGTACTGTTATTACCTATGCTTTTACATCAGAAACCACTCCGTTGATGGAAGTGCGCCGCCTCGTCGATTGGCAAGTAACAAATCGCCTTTTGGCAGTGACTGGCGTTGCTCAAGTTATCGCTTATGGTGGCAAACAACGGCAGTATCAAGTATTAGTTAATCCAGCCAAATTGCAAGCTTTTAATGTGTCGTTGCAGCAAGTTGCAGAAGCGGCAGCCGCTGCGAATGTTAACGCGCCTGGGGGGTATTTAATTACGCCCGATCGCGAAACGTTAATTCGAGGCGTGGGGCGGATTGAGTCAGTGGCAGATTTGCAGCAATCTGCGATCGCATCTCGCCACGGAACGCCCGTCAGAATTGGTGATGTTGCTGATGTCAAGATTGGTGGTGCGATCGAGCGGGGAAATGGCAGTTTTAACGGCAAAAAAGCTGTGATTGTGATGGTAAACAGACAGCCAATTGCTGATACTCCGACGGTAACTAAAGCGGTTGAGGCGGCAATGGCTGAGGTACAGCAAGCTCTGCCCAAGGATATTAAGGTAACAGTGACTTTCCGGCAGGAAGAGTATATCAACTCTTCGGTGGAGAATGTGCGATCGGCTTTAGTTGAAGGCAGTATCATTGTCACCGTTATTCTGATCCCGTTTTTGATGAATTGGCGCACTCTGACAGTGGTTTTGCTCGATTTCTTCCTAACTTGGCTTTTCGGGCTGCTGGCGATGTATTGGCTGGGTCTGGGATTGAATACGATGACTTTGGGTGGCTTGTCGGTGGCGATCGGAACTGCGATCGACGATGCGATTGTTTATGCTGAAAATACCTACCGCAATTTGCGAGAAAATACTGCTTCTGGGCATCCGCGTCCGGTGATGGATGTGATTTTTGATGGCAGTCAGGAGGTGCGCGATTCGTTAATTGGAGCAACTGTTATTGGCATCGTTGTGTTTTCACCAATTTTTACTTTGCCCGGTGTTGAAGGTCGGATTTTTACGCCGATGGGAATTACTTATTTGGTAGTTGTGGTGATTTCTAGTCTGGAATCGCTGTTCATTTCTCCTGCTCTTTGTGCTATTTTATTGCCGAGCAAACGCATGAGTGCTGATGAACCTTGGTTGCCGAGATTTTGCAAGCGCATCTATCACTTTTTTATCGAATTATCAATGCGCTATTCGGCGATAATTTTGGCTTTAGCTACTGCTAGTATGGTGGCTGCATTAGTGATTTTGCCTTCCTTTGGACGGGTGTTTTTGCCGGAGTTTCAGGAGCAAACTTTGGTGAATACTATTCTGCTTTATCCGGGGGTGTCTTTGGAGACGACGGATAGCGCTGCTTTTGCGATCGAAGATGCACTTAAGCAGGATACCAGGTTTGAATACGTGCAAGTGCGATCGGGCAGAGCTCCGGGCGATGCTGATGCTGCGGGAGTCAATTTAGCTCACATTGATATTGGTTTGAGCGAGGAAGGGATGAAAAACAGGCCCAAAACTTTGGAGTCGCTGCGGCAGGAATTTGGTAAATTGCCGGGAGTTGCACCAAATATCGGCGGTTTTATTTCTCATCGGATGGATGAGGTTTTGTCCGGTGTCAGAAGTCAAATTGCTGTGAAAATATTTGGCCCGGATTTGAATCAACTTCGCAGCCTCGGCGCTCAAGTTGAAGCACAAATGAAAACTGTTAAGGGAATTGTGGATTTGCAACTAGAACCGCAAGTACCGGTGCCACAAATTCAAATTAAGTTTAACCGCCAAGCTGCGGGTAGATATGGTTTAAAAATCGGAGAACTTTCGGAAATAATTGAGACAGCTTTAAATGGCAAAGTTGTGTCTCAAGTTTTGGAGGTGCAGCAAACTTTTGACTTGGTTGTTTGGTTGCAACCTGAAGCCCGAAATAACCTCGAAACTATTCAGAATTTGTTGGTTGATACTCCCAGCGGTAATAAAATTCCCCTGGCGCAAGTTGCGACTGTTACATACGGTACTGGGCCAAATACGATTAACCGTGAGAATGTTTCGCGGTTGATTGTGGCGGCGGCTAATGCTAAAGGTCGGGATTTGCGATCGGTTGTGAATGAAATTCAAGCTAAAGTCAAACGAGAGGTGCAGTTACCGTTTGGCTATTTTATCCAGTACGGCGGTCAATTTGAGGCGGAACAAAGGGCTTCGCAGAATATTATGGTGTTTAGTGCGATCGCCTTTTTGGTAATTACCGTACTGATGTACTTGTCCGTCAAGTCGATCGCTTCAACTGCTATGATTATGATTAATTTGCCTCTGGGCTTAGTTGGAGGAGTAATTGCTGTAGCTTTGACTGGCGGTATAATTTCCGTAGCTTCTTTAGTTGGCTTTGTCACATTATTCGGCGTAGCTACCCGTAACGGCTTGCTGTTAGTAGACAACTACAACTCTAAATTTGCTGAAGGACTACCTTTTAAAGAAGCTATTATTAAAGGCTCGATGGAACGGCTCAACGCCATCCTAATGACTGCTTTAACTTCAGCCTTGGGTTTAGCACCTCTAGTCTTAGAAGGCGGCCCCGGAAAGGAAATATTGCAACCTTTGTCGATCGTAGTTTTAGGAGGATTGTTTACTTCTACAGCGTTAACTCTGTTAGTTTTGCCAGCTTTGTACGCTCAATTTAGGAATTTTTTAGCACCTAAAACGACTCATCTCATATCCAGTAAATCGACGATCATAAAAAACAGTTTGTAGTTCCCTCTTTGAATCCGCAGCAGCATCGGAATTAAGTCCTATGCTGCGAACTAATCTTATTGCGGTCAATCGACCGGACGCGATATCATACTGTTGAGAAAGATATCTCGATATAAAAAAATGAAAATTTTGTTAGTTGAAGACGATATTCGCATTGCCAAACCCCTTGCAGAGGACTTAAGGCATCAAAACCACGTTGTAGATATAGCGACTGATGGCCTGGAGGGGTGGGAATATGCGCGATCGGCTAATTACGACCTAATTTTGTTAGATTTAATGCTGCCCAAATTAGATGGTATATCACTGTGCAAGCGTCTGCGTGCCGATCGCTCTCACGTCCTCATCTTGATGCTGACAGCACGCGATACCACCTCAGATAGAGTCATTGGACTAGATGCAGGAGCTGACGATTACTTGGTTAAGCCCTTTGAATTAGAAGAATTAGCCGCCCGAATTAGAGCTTTATCTCGGAGAATTCCAGAAACCAAGGCCCTGATTCTAACCCACGGTAATTTGCAACTCAATCCCAGTAGCTGCACCGTTACTTATGCAGGAAACGCTTTATCTTTAACTCCCAAAGAGTATATGATATTAGAATGTTTCTTAAAAAGTCCCACTCAAGTTTTAACACGCTCTGCAATTTTAGATAAATTGTGGGATTTTGATAAAGCTTCAGGAGAAGGAACAGTCAAAACTCACATCACAAATTTGCGTAGCAAGCTCAAAGCAGCCGGAAGTTCCGCAAATTTTATCGAAACAGTTTACGGCATTGGTTATCGACTCAGCAGCCATCACTAATAACTCAATACGGTTCATATAAAGCCGATACCTCTCTAGCTTTCCCCTACTCCCCCTTAAAAAAAGGGAGGGACAAAAAGTTACTCAAAGTCCCCCTTCTTAAGGGGAATTTAGGGGGATCTCCGGGGAATAAATAGTATTAACCCAAGCGTATTGACTAATGATTATATCAAAGTTTTTGAGACTTTGCACGTATATCTACAACTTTTATAGCTGATTATTTCTCCTAATTATGTTTGAAAAAATACGCTCTCGTTTGCTCTTCTCTTACCTGCTTGTACTGTCATCAATCTTAAGTATTTTTGCAATTGGCGTTAGAGTAATCTTCGCTCGCAGTCTCACCCAACAGCTAACAGACAAACTGACAGTTTTAGGAGAAGGAGCATCTGGTAACACAGAATGGGAAAACGGACGCATAAAATTTGATACTGATTTTAACGTGCAAACTCTGATTGATAACAATCAAGGCTTGCAATTATTTGACACTAACGGCAATACGATATTTCAGCAAGGGAAGTTTGTGCTTGCCATACCATTGTCATTAAGCGATACAGTACAATTACCAACGGCAAAAAATCGAATTCAAGGAATTACCTTGCCAATAAGTGAGAGGGAAGGTGGTAAACTAATCGGCTATATAAGAGTAAGCCAATCCCTCGAAGAAATTGACGAAACCTTAAATAAATTAAATTTAGGGCTAGGGAGTGGAATTCTTATAGCCTTGATTTTTAGCGGTGTTGGTGGAGTCATATTGACTCGTCTAGCGATGCAGCCAATTGAGGAAAATTTTCAAAGTTTAAAGCAGTTTACCGCTGATGCTTCTCACGAATTTCGCAGCCCATTGATGGCGATCAAAAGTAATCTAGCCGTAGCACTAAAATACCCAGAGGGAATGAGAGAGTCAGATGCCGAAAAGTTCCAGGCTATTGCTAGTGCGGCGAATCAAATGACGCAGCTAACCGAAGATTTGCTGCTGTTAGCACGAACCGATAAAGTGGTCAGCATCAATAAAGCTCCTGTCAATTTAACTGTTGTTTTGGAGAACTTAGTTCAGCTTTATCAGTCTCGCGCCGAACTAAAACAAATTAATTTAAAACCTCAGCTTACAGAAAATATTAATTTAATAGGTGATTTAAACCAACTAACACGACTGTTCACCAATTTGATTCAAAATGCACTTCACTACACGCCATCAGGAGGAACAGTTGAAATTACAGCCAACCGTCTCGGTTCCTATTGCATTGTCAGCGTGCGAGATACGGGTGTGGGAATTGCACCCGAGCATATTAAGCTGATTTTTGAGCGGTTTTGGCGAGCAGATGAATCTCGTTCCTATTGGAATGGAGGTTCTGGTTTGGGATTAGCAATAGCCCAAACCATTGCCCAAAATCACGACGGCTCAATTACCGTCACCAGTCAGCTAGCAGTTGGCAGTTGCTTCACTGTGAAATTGCCCTGTAACTATTTTTAAATAAGTTAAAATACATCGCTTGATTGATGTTTTATGAAGATTACAAACTATTTAAAAATTATGATATAAATTGTACATGACTTGAACTTTCTTGAGTTGGATTGATTATGTTACGAAAAATTTATGAATTTTGGTTGCAGCATATAAACCCACGGTTAAATACTTTAATTGTGACAATTGGTGTAGTTGGACTTACCAGTTGTCTGCTAATCAGTTTTATTTTAGCGTGGTTATTTGAAGAAATATTAGAACGAGAAGCTTTTGCTTTTGATACTTCTTGGCTGTACTGGCTGCACGGATATGCAAATCCGAGTCTAGATGCTGTGATGCTAACAATTACTCAGCTTGCTGATCCCCGTGTAGTTATAGTGATTGTGGCAGTCACGCTGGGAATTCTCTGGTGGCAGCATCACCGCGAGGAAGCTAAATTTTTTGCTGTTGCTTGTTTGGGAGCCTTCATTCTCAATACTGGATTAAAGTTATTTTTTACTAAACCTCGTCCACATCTTTTTCCAAGCTTAATTGCAGAAACATCCTTTAGTTTTCCGAGCGGTCACGCTTTAGGAAGTTTTGTAATGTATGGGTTTCTAGCTTACCTGCTTTCCGCTCACTTTCCGAAGTTTTCCAAATTGATATATATTTTAGCTGTTTTGACGATCGCTCTTATTGGCCTGAGTCGGATGTATATAGGAGTACACTGGCCAACAGATATCATTGGTGGCTACGGAATCGGCTATCTTTGGCTGACGCTGTGCATCGCAATGCTGAGGTTACAAACCAGACAAGTCTAGTATTGCTTTGCTCAATTCGAGCGAATACCAAAGGGTAGCCTGTTATGGTGGTAAAAATCAAGCTACCCTATGATATAATGTTTAGTTAGTTGCTCGCAATCAGCAGGTGTTTGTAGTAAAAACTTCAGTTTTCATAAAAATATAAGGACTAAAGTCCTCACTACAAACCAATTTTATTCATCGTTAGCAGCCACAGTCGCCATGAGTTTTCTCTGAGTGAAAGTTGTGAAGGCGATACAAACTAAAAGTATTGAAAGCAGGACTATAGATGAGCCGACCGTACCAAAATTTAGACCGCCTTTTTCCTGTGATTTTGTCATCACATCCCCAAGTGTTGCACCAAAAGGTCGGGTGAGTACGAACGCAATCCGGCGTTGCTTAATCAGGGTATGAAAAAGGACTAGGCAAAAATCCAGAAGCTTTGTGGACAATGGTTTTTATGAATGGCATATTTAGCCGTTCCTACCGTAAATCAGCAATGCCCAAAAAAGAAGGTTCACAATCTAGGCACAGCATGGTAGAATATGATTCATGACGCAAGAATCATCTCCTCAAAAATT
>NZ_JAUBVX010000088.1:0-15601 GCF_036706065.1 Microcoleus sp. A2-C3
TTCAGCTAGACTTGGGAGTCTTGGCTGGCAGAGTTATTTACGGACTTGACCGTGATTCATCTGCAACGAATCGCACATATCCTCCCCACTGATAAATCAGGGGGATTCCAATCTACCCAAACAACGACAACTGTCTAGGGAACTGGTGGGTTGACGCTTCGATGGAAGATGCCACATTAGATGTGGTCTTACTCCGTCCTCCACGTCCGTTTATAGTCTCAGGCAATCCGCCCGCGACTTTTATATTAATTGCTGCATTTTCGTCTCGGTCGTGAACTGCTCCACAAAATAAGCAAGTCCATTCACGGACTGAAAGTTCTTTCTTTCCACCAATCTGTTTGCAGCAAGAGCAGCGTTGACTGGTTGGTTCCCAGCGACTAATAACCCTGAAATCTCTGCCGTACATTTCTGATTTAGCGAACAGCATTGTCCGAAAAATTCGCCAGCCTAAATCGGAAATAGCACGGGATAATTTACGGTTTTTCATCATGCCAGCAACGTTGAGGTCTTCTAGAACTATTGCTTGGTTTTCGCGAATAATTCTATTGCTCAATTTGTGTAGGAAATCGTTGCGAATATCAGAAATTCTGGCGTGAATCTTTGCAACTCTGCGACGCGCTAATTCCCTTCGCTTGCTACCTTTCTTTTTTCTGGCTAACTTGCGCTGTGCCTTGTGCAGCTTTCTTAGATGCTTTTCAAGAGGCTTGGGAGCTTTTATTTTCTCGCCTGTACTCAGGGTAGCGAAGTCTGTGATACCAAGGTCGATACCGACCGATTGCCCGTTGTCGGGTAATACTGTTGGAACGACTTCAACGACAAAGCTGACAAAATATCGGTTCGCAGCATCCTTAATTACCGTGACCGAGCTTGGTGAAGATGGCAATTCTCTTGACCAGACAACCTTGAGCTTTCCGATTTTGGTAAGATAAACTTTTCCCTGTTTGATGGAAAAGCCTCCGATCCTAAATCGTGCCGACTGCCTGCTGTTACGCTTTTTAAATTTGGGACGGCTAACTCTCCGACCTTTTCGCTTACTTTTGAATGAATCAAAGTAATTTTTCCAAGCCACCCCTAAATCGGCAATTGATTGCTGAAGAGGAATATTTGAAACTTCTGCCAGCCATTCTCGTTCTTCCGACTTCTTGGCTTGAGTAATAAAAGTCTTTTGCAGATCTCCGTTACTTGGTAGCTTTTCGGATGAATTACATAATGCTAGTGAATCGTTCCATACAACGCGGCAACAACCGAACAATTTAGCAAGATTGTGAACTTGCCGAGGAGTTGGATATATGCGGTACTTGTATCTTTGTTTCATAAAACTATTTTAGCATCAGAACAACCATTGACATAAATAGATATGTTAAGAATATGACTCATTTGAAGAAAGAAAAGAAGGCGGTTGAAACCGCTGCCGACTTGTTCCCATGTCTAAAGCCAGGGGCTTGTGTCTCGCTTTTTGGTCAAATCGTGAGCGTGTTTCCCAAACCAATCATAGCGACGATTTACAATTTCTTCATATCTGCGGACTAAATTCTTTTTAGCTTTTTCACGGTTAGCCGAATCTTTCACCTGATTAAGAGAGTGTTTGCAACTAGCTTGATTGATGACAGTGAGAGATTGTTTAAGGAATTGAGGTGATGCAATTTTAGTGCCATCTGAAACTGTGAGAAATACTTTGAGACCAAAATCAAGTCCAGGGAGTTTACTCGTCTTGTACTTGATTTCTGACCAGGCAAATTCTTCAATCACTACGACCATAAATAACTCACTTAAGGTCAGTTTAATGGTTAAATTTTTGACCTTTTCTTCAATTTCTCGGAAATTCCAATCTTGACAAACTCGACTCCTATTTTTAATTCTGTTTTCACCTATAAACTTGTAGTCAGCTTGTTTGAGCGTGAATGATTTATATTGGCGAACCTTCTTGGAATTCGGCGGGCGGACTCCTTTTTTATTGTGTTTAAGCAACAACCCATCGGCTTTTTCGATCGGCTGGCAAATGTCTTGTACTGCTTGAGTTACTAATTGTGAAAATAAATTTTGTTGCCGTATTTGGGCAATAAAAAATTGAACTTTGGCACAGTTTAAGTGCTGACACCACATCCGGGAGTCCCGTTTGTGTGCAATACAATGGCTGTAGATTGGTCTAACGGCATGAATTGACCGCTTGATGAATCTATTTCGTTTGTATTGATACAGCTTAAACTTTAATGTTTTCATACTACTATTTTACAGTGCATGATTGGGTTTTTAGATGAAGAATGATTGAGTTTTTTGAACTCCATTATTCCAGGCTTCCCAGCTTAAATAAAAAGCCGTCAAGCTGATGACGGGGCCCGAAGGCGACCTTTTCGGTAAGTCGGCCACGCTACCAGTCCACAAGCTGAAACCGTGGCAGAAAGCGGCATTCTCCCAGTGTAGAGTTTCACCTGGTATTTCCACTGTCGGCTAAACTCGTAGAATCCAGATCACACAATTATCCGGGCGTTGCGCGATCGCGCAACGTTGGCAGGGACGACTGGTTCAAGTCTTCGATCACCAAAATTTTGACGTTTACCGGGCGCTGTTGGTCTTTGCGGTTGAGTTATGTCTTAAACTATTGACTTTTTTGCTCCCCTGTGGCTCAGTCACAGGCTCGCTTGATAACTATTCTAAGGCAGCGTGGTTCAAATCCCTAGTCCGCCTGCCGAGGACACCCGCTTTGGATAATTAAGGGCGAGATCGCGATCGACCCGCAACTAAAGCCTGGTACAATTAGTAGAAAGTTTTTGACTGACTTACCTTTTTCGGCTTTGGGCTATGGTAGTCCCCGCAGTTTTGCTAGTCTTGAATCAAGTGGCATTAATACTGCTCTCCCATTCGTTGAGAAAGTGGGCGGCGGCAGTGCTTTCTAGACGCAGTGCCAGAGAAGCAGTGCTGTGCGCGAGTGCCGAAGACAGTTGAAAAAGGATGCTATCTCCCGATCGGGCAAACGACACCTTCATAGAGGACTATTAGTGTGCTGTATCTAGCAGAAGTACAAAAACAGAGAAGCGGCTTTGGTCTCGGTGGCGGTAAGGCTGAACTGAAACTGCTAGCTTGTCAGCGGGGCGAACATAATTGGAGCGCCGTACCGGGTGATGACGCGATTCCAGTTGAGGAAGCTAATAAGTTTAACGACGGCACGCTGGTGCTGGTGGAGTTGAGCGCTAGCAAGCAGGTGCAGCGAATTCAGGAGGCTGCCCGCCAGTTGGTGAGCATTCTGCAAAATTTCTCGCGATTGCAGGACAAGTTTAAGGATAAGGAGGAGGAAATTGAGCAGTGGAAAGCTTCTCTGACGTTTTCGAGTCAAGAGCTTAATCGCCGGGAAATGGAAATGCAAGCCCGCGAGGAGCAGTTGGCTCAGATGGAGGAGGAGTTGGAGCGGCTGGAGGCTCAACGCTCGGAAATTGAAGGTATTCGAGATGAGGCTAATGGATTGCGAGCGGAAGTCGATCGCAGCCGCGCCCAAATGGATACGGCTTGGGAACAGTTGCGGGGCGAACAGCAGCAGGTGGCTCAGCAGCAGTCTCAGGCGGGGCAGGGGGCTGTGGTTGATGAGGAACAGGCACTGAGGATTCAGGGGTTGATGAACAAGCTGGGAGGAGCAATTTCTGCGGCGCGTGAGGTTCGGGAACAACTGAATCAGTCTGTTGGTGTTGTGGGAGCTCAGCAGGCAATTCTGGATCTGCACTGGCAGCAGTTGGAGCAAAAACGGGCAAACGCTGAGCAACGGCAGGAAGAGGTCGATCGACTTTTGCAGGGCTTCCAAAATCGCCAGCAGGATTGGTATCAATCTCAAGATGTTTTGGCGCAAGCTCGTGGGGAGCTTAGGGGGCTGCAATGTACTCTCAGCGCTAAGCAGGCTCAGACTCAATCTATGTCTTTGCAGGTGAGGGCTGTTCAGGATATGTACCGGCAACTCTCCGGGCTGGCTTCTGGTTCGGGCTCGGTAGCTCTGGAGCAGGTGGTGGATGTGTCTGCTCTGGAAAGGATGCCGGTTGAGGAGTTGCAGGGGCTGGTGCAACATTTGCAACAGGATTTGGAAAAGGTGTTCCGGTTTGTTAATGATCAGGAGGAGGAGTTGACTCTCCAGCAGGAGACAATTGAGGAGCTGCAAGCGAAAATTCAAGCTGCTAGCGAGTACGATCGCATGGCTTTGGAAAATGAAATGGCTGATGAACTCGAAAGTTATCAGATGTTGAATGAAACTCTGGTGGGACAGCGCCTCCGCTTGCAGGAACGGGAGAATGTTTTGAAGCAGCATCAGGCGGTGTTGTGGCGTCGCTTGGGTACTGCTAATCCTCAAAAAACGGAGCCCGGAGATATTGATTTGGGCCCGATCGTCGCACAGCTCAAGATTCAATGCCAGCAGCAAAGCGAAGAATTGCAAGGGCTGGAAAAGGAAATTCAGCAGGTGGAGGAGGCTATATCTCAAATTGAGGGAAATGTCAACCGTCAAAATGGGGAAAGTGAGGCGAAACGCAATGAACTTAAGCAGTTGGAGCAGAATTTATTTAACGAGAAGGGTGCTGTGGCGGAACTCTGGGGGCGGGTGAATGTTTATCAAGAGATGTTGCAGCCGGTGCAGGACAATTTGAGTGGGCTGCGCCAAAAGCTGACAGCGGTGGGGGCTGAACTCGATCGCGTGCAGCAAACTGGAGAGCAGCAAGATCAGGTGGTTTCTGATTTGCGGCAAGCTCTTTCGGGTTTTCTGCCCAGCGCTTAAAATTAAATATCGATCCTCTTCGTTGGCGCAGCCCCCGTAGGGGCGGGCTTTGCTAAGGCGATCCAAGGTTTTTCGATTCGGGCGATGGCTCCTCCGGGAAATGGATCGGTTTGCGATCGATTGGGCGCTGAGATTAAGCTGGTGAGTTTTTCTACGCTGTCAAAACTGGGTGCGGAGGGTAATATTTGTTGCAATACTTGCCGCATTGCGCGCCGCTGTAAGGCTAAGGGTGCGTCTCGCAAAATCTGGCAATTTAGCTTGATTGGCAGTTGAATTTGCACCTGGGGGTTGTTTGTAGTTGGAGAGATGGCTCGCTGTAGTAAGTCGCTGGCTGCAAGTTCGAGATATTCGACATCGGCGCGGAGGAGTTCGGCTGTTTGGGAGAGGGCTGTCGATGCTCTTGGGTTGAAATGAGTTTCTAAATAGGGTAATAGTTGCGATCGAATGCGGTTGCGGGCATATTGCAAATCTTGATTGGTGGAATCTTCCCAAATTGGTAGTTTTTGGTCTTGACAAAATTGACCTGTTTGCGATCGGGTGATTTCGAGCAAGGGACGAACTAAATAGATTTGGGATTGGGGATTGTCGCCGGAATTCTCCAAACGTAAATCGGCAAGGGGGCGTGTCCAAGTGAGGGCGGAAAGTCCGTCGGCGCCGCTGCCACGAATTAGGTTGTAGAGGAGTGTTTCGGCGCGATCGCTGGCTGTGTGGCCTGTCACGATGTAGGAGTAGTTGTGGGCGATCCTCTTCGTTGATGAGCCTCCCGTAGGGGCGGGCTTCGCTAACGCAATTTCGGTTAAAGCTTGATACCGCCATTGTCTGGCGGCTGCTTCGGTTTTGGGGATGTCGGAGGCTGTTTGCAAATAGTAGGATATTCCCCAATTTTTAGCTAAATTTTCTACATGATTGGCATTGGATTGGGAATCGGAACGCCAGCGGTGATCGCAGTGAGCAATTGCTAATTGCCAGCCCCATTTTGGCTGCAAATCTAACAGTAATTTAATTAAGCACAGAGAATCTTGTCCGCCGGATACTGCTACTAACAATCGCTGATTTGAGGGCAGTATTTGTCTGTGTAGCAGTGTCCGGTGCAGTTGAGCGTGGAGGTGTGTCCAGTTTGAAGATTCAGGCATTACGGTTAACAGTTGTCAGTTGACAGTTGTCAGTTGACAGTTGACAGTTGTTAGGAAAGCAGTTGACAGTTGTTAGTTGTCAGTTGTCAGTTGACAGTTGACAGTTGTTAGTTGTCAGTTGTCAGTTGACAGTTGTTAGTTGTTAGGAAAGCAGTGGGCGTGGCAGTATAGTTGCCGTTTGGCTTCGCTCAGGGTTGGCAGTTGTAGGAGGGCAGTGCAGTTTTAAACTCTTCAATTCAAAACTCTGAATTTAAAGTTTAAAAATCTTCCTCCTTTCCCTCTCCCGTAAGTAGCAGCTTAGCTCCACATTCCTCGACTGTGGGGGTTGCTGTCTGGATACCTAGAAACAGCAAAATCGTTACTTATTTCTGTTGAGTCGCTGACATCTATTTGCTCATCTTGATAAGTTTCGTCGAAGCTCTCTGCGGCGTTGTTTTGGGGGCTGTCTGATTCTTCTGGGGCAGCGGGAAGGGCTTTTTGTTCTTCCACCTCAGGTGCGAGGGGGATGAACTCTAGCCGCAATCTAATTTTTCCTTGTGTCCAGGCTTTTCCTGAACTTAAAAGCTCGCAATCCATGCCGTCGGTAAATAGTCTTTCTTCTAGCAATTTTGACTGCATAATCGTCATAAATTCCCCAACTTTGAATGTGCACTGGTACATTAAAGCTGTGGCAGGGGTAGACAAAACATCGTCTTCTTTGAGAAATATTTGCGACTCTTCCATGTCTATTTGCCTTTGAGTAAATTTGAGTAAAGAAGTCAGTTGAATGTTGACTTTTTTCGGTTGATTTTTTGATATCAAATCTGGTTAGACTTGGATACCTGTGTGAGGGATTGGTGCGGCCCCACTCGCGGTAGTTGCGCGAGGGAACAGCGAGCATTTAACGGTAACAAGTTGTCAGTTTTTATTAGAAAAACCAACCGTAGGAATGTAAACCTTTGCCTAACAGATTGACGCCTAGATAGCAAATCCAAACTACTACAAAACCTGTGGCGGCTAAAATTGCTGGGCGCCTTCCTTGCCAGCCGCGAGTGATGCGGGCGTGTAGGTAGGCTGCAAATACTAACCAGGTAATTAGTGCCCAAGTTTCTTTGGGGTCCCAACTCCAGTATGAGCCCCAAGCTTCGTTAGCCCAAACGGCACCGGCAATAATCCCCACTGTTAGTAATGGGAATCCTAAACCGATGATGCGATAGCTAATATTATCAAGAGTTTCTGCTAGATTCAAGCGCTGGGGCGAGAGAAGTTCTGCGGTTTGAGTTGGGGCGGTTGATGCGGTTTGAACGGTGGCTAATTCGAGCACTGCGGTGGTGCCCAAACCGTTATTGTTGGAGTTGAAAGATGGTTCGCTGAAAGCTAGTGCGCTGTCGGCGACGGTTTCGATGGTTGGAGATTCGGGGTTTTGAGCGCGTTGGAGGCGGTAGTTGCCGTTGCGGCTGCTGTTGGTGCCGAAGGAACTGCCGGTGAGTTCGATTTTTTGGCCGCGGGTGACGATTAGGAAGGCGATCGCCAGTAATGCTCCTACCATTAAGGTTGAGTAACTGAGCATCATGACGCTAACGTGCATCATCAGCCAGTTGGATTTGAGGGCGGGTACTAGGGGCTCTGCCGATTGCATGGTGTCGGGGAGTGTCAGGGCGGCAAAGGCGGTTATTGCCATTGCTACGGGGGCTGTGGCTACTCCGACTAGGCGGGAACGGCTCATGTTTTCGGCGACTAGGTGGATGGCGGTGATGCCCCAAACTAGGAAAAATAAAGATTCGTAGAGGTTGCTGAGTGGGAAGTAGCCGGCTTCTATCCACCTAGAACCGAGTAGGGCGGCGATGGAGAGGTTAGCGACGGCCATTCCTGCGCTTCCTAGGGCGGCCAGGTAGGGAATGCTGGGGAATGCTGCGCCTACCCAGTAGATGAGCATTGTTGAGAACAGGATGGCGAAGGAGATGTTGTCCAGCCAGTTCTGAAGTACGACCAGATCCATATAATTTACCCTCGTAAGGTTTTTACTTATTTTTGCTAACTAGATCGATCGTACTGGGCTTCGGGAGTTTTGGGTTTGGGATTTTGAATTTTTGTGGCAATTATGAGTTTTTGGCGGTTGTTGAGGTGCCCGCGGGCGATCGCGCGCTAGATGTGGACGCATCAAACAAGCTACTATTGACCCGCGAGACGACTGTCAACCGGGCGATGAGTCACGCTTGTTGATTCTGGCTTGCGGATTTTGGATAAGTTGCACAGGCTATAGGAGATTTTGACTTAATGCGTCGAGATTCAATCTTTTACAAGTTCTTTCAAGAAACTCCGACGCTGCTGTTTGAGCTATTGGAAGAGTCACCATTGAATGCAGAACAGTATCGATTTGACTCCGTTGCTGTAAAGGAACCGAAGTTTGAAATTGATGGGGTGTTTTTGCCACCGGATGCTGAGCCGGGAGTTGTCTATTTCTGTGAAGTGCAGTTTCAGCGCGATGAATTGCTTTATGAGCGATTGTTTGGTGAGTCGTTTTTGTATTTTTATCGCAACCGTCAGCGTTTTACTGATTGGGAAGCGGTGGTAATTTATCCGAGTCGATCGACTGAACAATCAGAAACCCATCCCTATCGATCGCTCTTGAACAGCGATCAGGTGCATCTGGTATATTTGGATGAGTTGGGCGCGATCGAACAGTTGCCGCTGGGAGTGGCGCTGATGGCTTTGACAACCCTCGACGAAGCGAGTACGCCGGAAGCTGCGCGATTGTTGCTGGCGCGATCGCAGCGCGAGGAATCGGAATCGGCGAGTCGCGCCATAATAGAGATGCTGACGACAATATTGGTTTACAAGTTTACAAATTTGAACCGAAGGGAGGCAGAGGCGATGCTAGGGATTACGCTTGAGGAAACTCGGTTTTATCGGGAAGCTAAGGAAGAAGGGCTCGAACAAGGCGTTGTGCAAGGCATTGTGCAAGGCCGCGAACAAGAAGGAAGATCTTTGATTTTACGTCAGTTAAATCGCCGTCTGTTCAATCGGCGAGTTGGAACTTTGCCGGAATCTATCACCACTAAAATTTCTGATTTGTCGATCGAGCAAATTGAAACTTTAGCAGAGGAATTATTAGATTTTCAGTCGATCGCCGATTTAGAGGTTTGGCTGGAGAATTTGCCGCAAGAAGATTGAGGCGATGCGCGGGGATTACGTTTGAGGAGGCGATCGCGCCATTTACGCGAACAAAAGCCTCAAACTTACTCCCCCTCCGCTGACTGGGTTCTGGGGCGGTATGAAAGTGCGTCCGCTGTTGCTGGGAGGATGTTAAGCGTGCGATCGGGGCGGGTATTTTTTCGGCGATTTTCCTGTATTTTCAGTCACTCACAGTACCTCCGGCGATCGACTTCTTTTTAAAGCAATAGATAATTGCCTCAATCGTTCGCTCACTTCTAAATTCGATTCTTGTGACTTCAAGCTATAAGGTATTTCAGCAAACAAAAGTGGATTTCCCTGCAACCACTCATTGAGAGCAACGCCAGTCCAAGTACCTTCTTTGTCTCGGAAACTATCAACTAAACCCTTCAGTTCTTGAATACAGTATGACTCGAAACCAGCAGCACTGAAAATTGCATAGCGTAAGTATTCTTCAAACGCATTAATATCATTTTCTACCTCAAAAACTACAGATTCTTGAGGCAATTTTATATCTTGATAAACATACCCAGCAATTTGTGTTGCTACTCCTGTAACTCCTAATACTTGTTGCCGAATCTCAGAATTAAATAGTAAATCTGAACCATATTTTACATATTTCTTGAGAACCCTAAAGGCCGCTTCTTCACCACTATAGTAGTTATCAATAATTTCAATATCTACTCCTAAACTTTTGATGATTTTATTTCGAGTATCACTATTAACTGGGCCGCGAATCAGCGCTTCAGCAACTGGACGAGCAAAGCGTAAAAATAATACACTTAAGCTATTTTCTAGTTTTGCTAAAAAATATTCCTCTGAATTTTCAATGAGCCTGGGTTTTACTTGATTACTTTCCCATAATAAACTTGTCATGTATTCAACTAATTTTAATGCTTCATCCTTAAGTTCTAAAGCAAGTTGATGAGCAATTGCAGAGAGAAGCTTACTAATATCACCGTACAAATCATCACGCCAAGCAAAATTGGCTTTCATGCGGTCAAACTCTGGATTGGAGTTAGCAAGAAAGATAGTATCTTTCTTTTTAAATGTTTCCTCCCTGAGTTTCTGCATTTCATTGTCAACGATTTGTAAATATCGTTCTCTAAATTTTTCTATTTGAGTGAATGACTTAGCATTAGAACTGTCTAAGGATTTGTTGACCACAGAATATTCATAGTATTTTTGTAAATCAGCTTTGATTGTTTCCCATTTTTGATTCCACCATTCTGTAAATAAAACCCGCCGATTATTTTCTTCAAATAGCTTGGCTTCTTCAGGATTTTCTGGATACTTTTTGCTGACTGTAATATAAATCTGTTCGGAATTGGTGAAAATTTTATTGATAGAAGCTTCGCATCTTTTTTTTAAAATCGAGACACGCTCAGTGTTGATATAGTTAAATATTTTTTCCTTAATTTCGGGAATTCCAGTACCAGTTTTATTCAGAGTTTCTTCATCGGTAATTCCAGTCAGTCTCTTCAACTGAGCTTCGATATTACTTGCATCCCCAATCTCTAACTTAGTCTGTTCTCCTGCTAAACCATTCAAAATTAGATAGGCTCCGGCTGAACCATATACAATGCGTTCAGGTGGAAGCTTTGCGCGCTTTAACCAGTCTTGAGATGCTTCTTCAATATGTGTTTTAAGGGCTTCTGAACTACCTAATGAATCAATCCGACTTAAAAATACAAAAAGCTTATCAGCAACGGTGACGTTTTTATCGCCAAGTTCGGTAAACTTGATTATTTCTAGTTCCTTTTCTCGGAGGCTAGTAAACCGCTGTACCAATATCACCGCATCACAGTCAGAGAGCATTGCTTGTGCTTCATCAACGTGCTTTGCTAAACCTGAATCTAAACCGGGAACATCATAAAAAACAATCCCTTCAGCTTGAGCAAGTTTGTTAGTATAAAGTCTCGCCTCTAAAACAGCGTGAGCATACTTTTCATCTGCTACATACTTCTTGAGTGGTTCTCTAATATCTTCGAGTCTAGTAAAAGGAAAAGTCAGATTACCTTCTCTTCTTACCTGTTGTAAAGTTATTTCGTTGGCTCGTATAGTATTTAGGTCTTCTTTTGCCCCTACTTTCTCCAGTTCTTTGAGTAAGTTGATAAACTCTTCTTCGGTTCTCGCTTGTACTTCCAGCCTTTGTTCGGACTCGTTTTCAACTGAATAAATTTGGGTGGTTGTAAATGTGCATCTTCCTCCCTTCGCTGGAAGTAAATCACATTGCAGCCAAGCATTAATAAATGTGCTTTTTCCGGCTTTTTCTAGCCCGACAACAGCGATGCGAAACTCACGCTTTTTGAGTCTTTCAAGTTGGCGACGAGTTGGTTCTGCTTCTTGTAAAAGTACGTCTTTTAATCGAGCCGGAACTTCAGCTTGGGGTAACATAGCTAAATTAACCGCGTGTCGCTGCACGTTTAGAGCGTCGCTAAGACGAGTTTCATAGTAAGAAGATGCTGTTTTCCAGTCCATTGATATATTCCTTAAACGCGGTTAAAGTTTTCTAAACCAGATACAGATAGATATTCCAGACAATCTAATTCTTTAACAGTACCCTGTCCATTTGGGGGAAGATTTCTTTTTAAAATATATTGAACTTTCTTCCCAATCATTTCTGGCCCATCAGCAATGTCAATCCTGACGTAAAATTCTCTTTGTTCACTTACATCTGTAATATCTTCCTCAGTTAATTTTAAACGCTGCTGTATGATATTCGCATCTTCAGGACTTGTACATAGAAAATATGAAGCATTTTCTATTAGTGTTTCTATATCAGAGACATTAATTGTATGATTTTCTCTGATATTTCCCACCACCGATGCTGGAACAATAAGACACAAAGCTACAGACACGGAAGACTTTTTTGGAGAAGGAGGTAGAGATGGTCTATTATTTGATGATTCTCCTTGTATTTGCTTCCTCTTTGGTTCTTGAGAATTTGGCCGCTCCACAAATTTGGTAGCTGTAGCAGCAACAAAATCCTGGATAGCTGTACCAACAACATCCTGGATAACTTTAGCAGTATCCCTAATTTTTTCAAAATCCATTTCTTTATCGCTCCAATAGCAAATTTGATTTGCGTTCCTTAATACTCATTTGAATTTAACACTCCTGTTTTAAGATTATGTCCAAGCTCGAAAATTCTTCTGCTAGGTTTTGAGCTTTTTGTTTCATAGGTTGCCAAATGTTTCTTTGCTTTTCATAATCTAGAGTAATTTCTTGGTTTGCCTTATCGAGTCTTTCCTGATAACGGTCAATAATATCACTCTGAATTTTGTCTACATTTTTTTTTAGACACTCAATTTGTTCTAGTAACCAGCGTGCAACTTGATTTACTCTTTCTGACTCTTGCCCTTTCGCCTGCTCTATCCAACCTTCCAGTAATTTTTCTGTGCTGGGTAGTTCAGCATTATCACTAGAACGTGGTTGATACTCAGTTTCATAAATGGTTTTTTTACCTATCCACAATGTATACCAAGTTCGTTTTTGTTTTGGAACCTGTACTGCTTCTTCCCAAGTCCCTTGTGTAATAGCAAATCCTGCTTTAAACCGAAAATTAAATTTTAAATTACTCTCGACTTTAATCAGTTCTGATTCAGGAAATTTAATCGCTATGTCAGGTGCACGAGAATTTGCTCCATTTTCAAAATAAGACAAGTGGCAACGAAACAATTCGGACACAGCCTGATGAATTCTATTTAATTCTTGAGTAGAAATCTGTTTTAATACATCCTGTATAACAATGTTAAGATGGATAGCTAGTTCATTAAGTTCCTCATTGAGTTGTTTGAGTTTGTTTTTATCTGCCTCTGTTCTTGCTTCCATTGTTTTTCCTTCTTTAGCAACGGAAGCCGTGTAGCCTAAGTTAACTAAACGGTTCAAGTTTCTTGCGAGTAAATTGACATTTAAAACATTTGCTCTTTTTAAATTCGGACTGTCTAACTCTACCCTTCCAGTTTCTAAAGACTTTGCCACTGCTTCTAAGACTTGGGTAATTCCTTTTTGAAATTCCTTCTCCCATGAATGAAGTGGAAATAATTTTTCTCCTAATTTCTTGTATGGCTCTTCCTGTTGGAGTTCCCTAATTACGGTTCTTATATAATTCACAACGTCATCTTGTGATTGTTTTGCAAGAACCTGTTTGACTTTTGTATCTAGTCTTTCAAACGGCTGTTTTAAGTTTGTATCGCTAGTTTCTAAGAAGCCTTCAAGTGATGACCTAATGCGTGATATATTTTCGCATTCCTGTTGATAGCGTTCTTCCGAACTATTAAGAATAGCTGTTGTTGTTTGTGTTGCCCATTCCGCTACGGCATTTCCAGCAGCCAGATTAAAACGTTCTATAATTTGTGGAATTACTAGCTGTGGAAAGTGTTCAGTAATATGTTCCCTTAAGTGTTGCTGAAACTCTTCTGCATAAGATTTTTTCCATAATGATTCAGAAACTCGGTTTCGGTCGTGTCTAGACCATTTTTGTACGTTACGTGGCAAATCTTCTAATATATCTTCATCAATTAGTCCATTGAAATTGTTGTCCGCTTTTTTACACGCATCAACACTGAATATTTCATCATGATTTTGGATCTGAAGGGCTAGTAGCGCAGGCCATGTACTAAGTTTTACAACCTTCAACTTCTCAATATCTTCTGTATATTCTTTTAATTGTTCAGTCAATTCATTTTGAATACTGCGGATAGCATTTTCAAAAAAGCGATTTTCTGTGTCAGGCCAATTTCTATCGGCTCGGAAAACATCAATACGATTTAGAGTAAAGAGCATACGCGCAGGCGAACCACCTAAATCTTTAACCTGCTGTACAACTTCTTGCAACAAGCTTTTTACTTTCTGTGCATCGGTTTCTGCACTATTGTATGTTACTATGCACAATGCCTCTCGGCACTGTTGAATCACATTTGCGTTACCTTGATCGCCCACATAGGCCAAACCAGGTAAATCAAGAATTTTTACCCTAGTTCCTTGTGGCAGTTCTAGTTTTGACTCTTTGACAAGCCGGAAAGGGTAAAAGATTGTCGATTGTGGACAAGCTAAATTCGGTTGTTTTTCTCTATTTTCGATATAACTTATCATTGCTTCATATAAGCGCTGATAAATTTTCTCGTCTCTGATACCTCTCCATTCTCCACACTCCCACAATGCTCCTGGTGTTTCATGGATTATTAGAGACTTTTCCTTGCTATATTCGATAGTGACTGCCCCAGCGCTCATTTCACTTACGGCTACAGGAACAATTTCGGCTCCACATAACAAATTTACCAAAGTGCTTTTCCCGCTACTGGTGGTTCCTGTAGTCGCAAGAGTCAGAGTCGGATTACGAAGTTCATCAACCAGATTGCTTAAAGCCTCGTCTAATTTTATAGACAGTTCTTGCATTTCAGGCTGATATGTATCTGGTAAATGTTCAGAAATTTCTGTATAAAAATTATTCCAGTATTTAGCAAGCAGTTGAGCTTTGAATTCTACTTCGTCAAAAACTTTGTATAATTGTTTACTCATGTGTTAAATACTGGTGTTGATAGTGAATATGTATCCTAGTTAACATATTTGAGTCGCCACTGATAGAGGGCTGACACCCGCACTGTTTAATTATGACTATAGGGCATCATCATACCATACCTGTCAAGATACGATCGCACTTTCTTTAAATAATTTGATAAACAGGCTCTTCAGATTTTGGCAGGTCTTCAATCAGATGATCGGCGGGCGTTGCTGAATGCAGGTTTGAAACGATCGCCCGATCGCCGAATCATCGCTCTCAATTGTGATAAATTATACCCATATTGCCCAAAGCCCGATCGCCCGCACAGTCAAATAGTCGATCGCCCGCAACATCGACTAGAATTAATTAAATAGATTACCGACTTGCTGTTTTTGCGACGGTTGGATAAGTTGCACAGGCTAGAGGAGATGTTGAGTTAATGCGTCGAGATTCAATCTTTTACAAGTTCTTTCAAGAAACTCCGACGCTGCTGTTTGAGCTATTGTCCGAGTCACCATCAAATGCGGAACAGTATCGATTTGATTCAGTGGCGGTTAAGGAACCGAAGTTTGAAATTGATGGGGTGTTTTTGCCACCGGATGCTGAACCTGGAGTTGTATATTTCTGTGAAGTGCAGTTTCAGAGGGATGAATTGCTTTATGAGCGATTGTTTGGTGAGTCATTTTTGTATTTTTACCGCAACCGCCAGCGATTTACTGATTGGGAAGCGGTGGTAATTTATCCGAGTCGATCGACTGAACAATCAGAAACGCATCCCTATCGATCGCTCTTGAGCAGCAATCAGGTGCATCTGGTATATTTGGATGAGTTGGGCGCGATCGAACAGTTGCCGCTGGGAGTGGCGCTGATGGCGTTGACAACCCTCGATGAAGCGAGTACGCCGGAAGCTGCGCGATTGTTGCTGGCGCGATCGCAGCGCGAGGAATCGGAAGCCGCGAGTCGGGCCATAATAGAGATGCTGACGACAATATTGGTTTACAAGTTTACAAATTTGAACCGAAGGGAGGCAGAGGCGATGCTAGGGATTACGCTTGAGGAAAC
>NZ_JAUBVX010000089.1:0-14488 GCF_036706065.1 Microcoleus sp. A2-C3
ACATGGCTCAAGCTCAACGTCTCGCTGGCTTTAGTTGTAGCATACTCAAAGATCTGTTTAGAATGAAATAGCCCTGATTATTAGCATTTAGCATATTGTATTTTTGGGGCGGGCGTCCCGCCCACCCCACAACAATTAAATCAAACTTTGCTGTAATGGTAAAGTGCGCCATAAGCACCCTACATATTAAGGAGAGTGGCGTTTTTGATGCCACTGCCAAGCATGGGATATAATATCCTTAATGTCGGGATATTCTGGAGACCAACCCAAGGTTTTGATGGCTTTCTCGCTGCTGCCAACTAAAGCAGGCGGGTCTCCCGGACGCCGATCGCACTCAACAACCTTAATCTCTTTTCCCGTCACTTGGCGAGCCGTTTCTATCACCTCTTTTACCGAAAATCCGCCGCCGTTGCCCAAATTAAAGAAATCAGATTTGCCACCATTTAACAAATATTCCAATCCCAAAATGTGAGCAGACGCCAAATCGTTTACATGAATGTAATCCCGAATGCAAGTACCGTCAGGAGTATCGTAATCAGTGCCAAAAATTGCGATCGAATCTCGTTTCCCCAAAGCAGCGAATAACACCAGCGGGATTAGGTGAGTTTCTGGATTGTGATCCTCTCCTAACAACCCGTTCGGATCTGCCCCAGCCGCGTTAAAATAGCGGAAACAAACAGACTTGAAATTGTACGCAGGGTCAAAGTCCAATAAAATCCGTTCTACCATTAACTTAGTAGCACCGTAAGGATTGATCGGATTTTGTGGATGGTCTTCGGTGAGCGGGATTTGCTCAGGTACGCCGTAAGTCGCGCAAGTAGAAGAAAACACAAATTTCTTGATACCAGCAGCGATCATTGCTTCCAAAAGTGTAATCGTGCCGATGACATTGTTGCGGTAATATTTAGCTGGATCGGTAACAGATTCGCCGACGTAAGCGTAAGCTGAAAAGTGCATCACCGCAGCAATATCGTGGCTGGCGAATAGGTTATCGAGTAGGGCGCGATCGTTGGTATCGCCAACTACTAATCCCACTTGCAAAACCTGCTCTACTAAGTCTTGGTGTCCGTAGACTAAATTATCCAAAATTATCACACCGTAACCTGCGTTTTTCAGTGCTAATACTGCGTGAGAGCCAATATATCCTGCTCCGCCTGTCACCAAAATTGTTGGTTTTTCTGTACTCATTTTATTTTGGGTTGTTTGGTAACTGCAACGGTAGATTGTATTGTGAACAGGGTTTAGTTAAGCCTGTTTATTCCCCGGAGATCCCCCTAAATCCCCCTTAAGAAGGGGGACTTTGAGAATTCTCTTGTCCCCCATTTCTAAGGGGGATTTGAGAATTCTCTTGTTCCCCATTTTTAAGGGGGATTTGAGAATTCTCTTGTTCCCCATTTTTAAGGGGGGATTTGAGAATTCTCTTGTTCCCCCCTTTTTAAGGGGGGCTAGGGGGGAGCTGATTTAACTACTGCAACTGTCAACTGTCAACTGAAAAATTCAATCGATAAACTTGAGGCGACCAATTTGGATATAATCAAATATCCGATTGATTTGATATCGATCCTCCTCGGAAATTCTATCATCAGATAGGATAGTAGATGTTAAAACTAAATGTTCTCGGCGAGCAATCTTGCCAGACGCGACAATTCGATCGACCATTTGAGAAATTGTTAAATTGGATTTGTTTGGAGATGTTCGCATTTATTCGATCGCATTTATGTCAGAATAATTAAAGCTGGTGGCAGTTCTTGATCCAAAAATCGTGCATACCAGACCACAAGTTTATTTGTGGAACAGCATAAATAATGTATCATAGTTGTACTTCCAAAGATAGATGCGCGGAGTTGAACATTCAGCATTTTGCCTTTGTATAGCTCTCACACTAATCAAATTCTATAATAATTTTCCGATAGAGGCAGTTTTATATGCAGGTTTATCGAATCCCGGTACTGTCCGACAATTACATTTTCTTGCTGCACGACCCCGATCGCAACATAGCAGCCGTCGTCGATCCAGCCCAAGCCGAACCAGTCTTGCAGCACGTGCGATCGCTCGGAGCCGAATTAACAGCAATTTTCAACACGCACCACCACAACGACCACATAGGCGGCAACCAGCAACTGATCGATCGCTTTCCCCAAATTAAAGTTTACGGCGGCGCGGAAGACCGAGGCAGAATTCCCGGACAACAAGTATTTTTGCATGGGGGCGATCGCGTTGAGTTTGCCGGCAGAACCGCCGAAGTCTTCTTTGTACCAGGCCACACAAAAGCTCACATAGCCTACTACTTCCCCGCCCGCAACCAAGGGGAAACCGGCGAATTGTTCTGTGGGGACACCTTATTTGCTGGAGGCTGCGGCAGACTGAAAGAAGGCACTCCGGCTCAAATGCTAGCCTCCCTCGAACAATTGCGAAACCTGCCCGACAATACGAGAGTTTGGTGTGCCCACGAATACACGCTGACAAACTTGCAATTTGCGATCGGCGTAGATGGTGACAATCCCGATTTGCAGCAGCGCTTAGCCGAAGTTAAAGAAGCGCGCAGTCGATCGCAACCTACAATACCATCATCGATCAGCATCGAAAAAAGCACAAACCCATTTTTGCGCTGGGATTTTCCCAACCTCCAATCAGCGGCAAACACCCGCGATCCTGTCCAAACCTTCGCTCGATTGCGCGGCATGAAAGACAGGTTTTGACGAATACCAAGGGCGACGATAGAATAATTGTACAGGCTTTGACATCTCTCTGAGATTGAATTGTTACCCTGTTTTAATTAAAATTTCTTCTGAATTATGTCCGTATAATTAATCAGCGCGATTGGCTTAGCCAAAACTCAAACCGTTGTTAGAAATCGATGAAAAATCTAGGCAATACTGAACCCCAACGGCAAATCGACCCCTGTGTTTCAACGCATTCTAACAACGCGCTTTACCCGGGCGCGCCTTTGCCAACAGATATAGGGATGGTTTTGCAATTGGCAGACGGCAGCATTCAGGGGTGCAATGCTCGTGCCCAGGAACTGTTGGGGCTCACAGCAGAACAGATGCAGGATTCCTCTTCAATAAACTGTCCGTGGCAGACTGTGCGTCAAGATGGCTCGGATTTTGCCGGCGAGACGCACCCGGCGATGGTGGCGCTTTCAACCGGGCAGCCAAGCTCAAATGTTATTATGGGCTTTTATCAACCGCAGGGAGAATTGATTTGGTTGAATCTCAATTCTCAACCTTTATTTCAGGGAGATCGATCGACTCCCTATGCAGTAATTACCACCTTCACCGAAATCGCTCAACCTCAGCTACAAGAAGTGACTCAGCCGCCAGTTACGCAACTTTCAGACACCCTCGAAAGTATTTCCGACGGTTTTTTTGCTTTGGATCGAGACTGGCGATTTACTTACCTCAATTCTCAAGCGGCGCGGTGGCTGAATCGACTCCCACAAGAGGTGATTGGTAACAGCGTTTGGGAAGAGTTTCCCGAATCTGTGGGCAGTTTGTTCGAGCAGGAATACCGGCGCTGCGCTGCCGATCGAATTACGGTTAGTTTTGAATCTTTTTATGGGCCGCTCAATGCTTGGTATGCAGTACGAGCTTATCCGATCGCATCGGGAATTGCCGTTTATTTTCAAGATATCACCGAGCAAAAAGCGGCTCAGGCTGCTTTTATTAAACAAGCCCAAACGGCGCGGCAACAACTTGCAGAAATCGAGGCGATTTATGCTAGCGCTCCGATCGGACTTTGCTTTATCGATACCCAATTCCGATTTGTCCGCATTAACGATCGCCTAGCAGAAATTAACGGAATTCCAGCCGCCGCCCACATCGGTAAAACATTGCGCGAAATCTTGCCAGAAATGGCAGATGATTTAGAGCCGCTTTACAGACAAGTTATTGAAACTAAAATTCCCATCGCACAGCTCGAAGTTACCGAAAAAAACTCAGCACAGCCTGGTGTAGAACGCGATTGGCTGTTGAGTCTCTATCCGCTGAAAGCCCAGGACGATCGCGTACAGGGCGTGAATGTGACGGTGTACGAAATTACCCATCGCAAAGCTACCAAAACAGAAATTCAACGGCTTAATCAGGAACTAGAGCGCCGAGTTAACGAACTGCAATCAATATTTAATGCTTTACCTGTCGGGATGGCGATCGCAGACGACCCGCATTGTAAAGTAATTCGCGCTAACCTGTTTGCTCAGTCAATGCTCGCAGTGGCGCCGGATGCCAATATTTCTGCAACCGGAGAGCAAGCCGAACTTCTGCCATTCAGACAACTGATCGACGGACAGGAAATCCCCCTACAAGAACTCCCAATGCAGCGGGCTGCGGCTTCGGGCACCGAAGTGCGGGATCTGGAAATTCAAATTGTGCGATCGGACGGGATGGTATTAGATTGGTTGGTGAATGCAGTTCCGTTATTTGACGCACAGGGCGCAGTTCGCGGCTGTGTGGCGGCTTTTGTGGATATTAGCGATCGCAAACAAGCAGAAGCAGCTTTGCGCCGCTCCGAGGAACGCTATCGCACTTTGTTTGAGTCCCTAGACGAAGGTTTTTGCGTCATCGAAATGCTGTTTGACGACAACGAAAAGCCGATCGATTACCGCTTTTTGGAAGTCAATCCGGCCTTCGAGAGACAAACCGGAATCGTAGAAGCGGCAGGGAAAACGGTGCGAGAGCTCATTCCAGAAGTCGAAGATTATTGGTTTGAGATTTACGACAAAGTAGCGCTGACAGGGGAACCAGTGCGCTTTGAACAGAGCTCGGAAGTCATGAACCGCTGGTTTGAGGTTTCGGCGTTCCGCACTCCTGAGCCGCACAGCCGCAAAGTCGCCGTACTTTTCCAAGAAATCACCGATCGCAAACAGGCGGAAAATCTTCTGCGCGAACACTACAGCAAGTTGCGGATGTTTGTCAAACATTCGCCTGTGGGAGTGGCGATGTTTGACTGCCAGATGTGGTATATGCTGGTGAGCGATCGCTGGCTGGCCAGTTACGGGCTCGGCACTCAAAATATTGTGGGCCGATCGCATTACGATATCTTCCCAGATTTGCCCGATCATTGGAAACAAATCCACCAGCGCTGTCTGGCGGGAGCAGTCGAAATCTGCCCAGAAGAACCGTTTCCCCGGGCTGATGGCTCGATGGACTGGGTGCGCTGGGAAATTCACCCTTGGCGAACCAACAGCGGTGAGATTGGCGGGATCATGATTTTTTCGGAAGTAATCACCGAGCGCAAAAACGCTGAACTCGCGCTCGCCAAAGCCAATCATCAAGTCACCAATATTCTAGAAAGTATTGCCGATGCCTTTATCGCGTTCGATGCACAATGGCGCTATACCTACGTTAATGCCACTGCTGAAAAACTGATGGCTCGATCGAGAAATGACTTGCTAGGTCGATCGATCTGGGAGTTATTTCCCGCTGAATCAGCATCGAATTCGACGCTATATCAAGAATTTCATCGAGTCGTTTCCGAGCAAGTTTCTGTCAAGTTTGAAGAATTTTCGCCCTCGCTTCAAATGTATGTAGAAGTCAGCGCATATCCAGCAGCCGAAGGACTTACGGCTTATTGGAGCGATATTAGCGATCGCCGCCGCACAGAAGAAGAACTGCGACAAAAGAATGCGATTTTGAATCTAATTAACGAGTCAGTACCCACCCCAATTTTTGTCAAAGATCGAGAAGGACGGATTATTTATGCAAATCCAGCCACGCTGGACGTACTGGGCAAACCTGCTGCTGAAGTAATTAGCCGGCGCGATCGCGATTTATACCCAATAGCAGAACTAGGAGCCGAAGTCAGCGAAAACGATCTGCGGATTATGGAATCCGGCAAAACAGAAAGCGTCGAAGAATCTCCCGATGGCATTCGGACATTTCTGGCAATGAAAGCTCCCTACCGCAACGAGGCGGGAGAAGTAATCGGCTTGATTGGCATCTCCAACGACATCACAAATCGCAAACGAGCAGAAGTCGAGCGGCAAGAACAAACAAAGTTACTGCAAGTAATTATTGACAGCATGGGTGATGGTTTAATTCTTGCCAACCAACAAGGGGAATTTGTGCTGTTTAACCGAGCCGCCGTGGGGATGTTCGGTCAGCTAACAAATGAAAAATCCCCTCAGGAATGGTCGAGCGCCTACGGACTATTTTTAGCAGACAAAAAAAGTCTTTTCCCCGAAAATGAACTACCTCTAACCAGAGCAATCAAAGGTGAATATGTCAATGATGTAGGGGTATTTGTCCGCCGCGAAAATTGCGAAGATCGCTGGATCAGTATCAGCGGTTATCCGGTAATTGATACTAGCAACGAAATCCAAGGCGGAGTGATTGTCTGTCGCGATATTACAGAACGCAAACAATCAGAAGCAGCGCTGCTTGAGAGTGAAATACGATTCCGCAATATGGCGAACAACGCTCCATTTATGGTCTGGGTAACAGACTCCACAGGCTACTGCACTTTCTGGAGCGAAAGCTGGTATGAATTCACCGGTCAAACTGAGGAAACAGGTTTGGGATTTGGTTGGATAAATGCGCTGCATCCAGAAGACCGAGAACACGCCAAAAACGCATTTTTGATGACGAACCAAGGCCAGGAATCTTTCCGGATGGAATATCGTGTCCGACGCCCGGATGGCGGATATTCTTGGGCGATAGATGCGGCGGCTCCCAGATTGTCCGAAAGCGGACAATTTGAGGGTTATATTGGCTCTATTATCGATATTACAGAGCGAAAACAAGTAGAAATCGAGCGCGATATGGTTCTGCAATTGGAACAAAATGCCCGCGCGGAAGCGGAGCGAGCTAACCGGATTAAAGACGAGTTTCTAGCGGTGCTTTCTCATGAGTTGCGATCGCCCCTGAGTCCGATTTTAGGCTGGTCGCAACTGCTGCTAACAGGCAAGCTGAGCGAGACTCAAGCAGCCAAAGCGTTGGAGACAATCGAGCGCAACGCCAGACTGCAATCTCAATTAATCGAAGACTTGCTAGATGTGTCTAGAATTCTGCAAGGAAAACTCAGATTGACTGTGGATCCGGTGAATGTCGCAACCATTATCTTGTCTGCTTTGGAAACGGTGCAATTAGCAGCCGAAGCTAAAAAGATTCAAATCGAAACAATCTTAAATCCCGATGTCGGACTCGTGCTCGGCGATACAAGTCGCTTGCAGCAAGTTGTGTGGAATTTGTTATCGAATGCGGTAAAATTCACGCCAGAAGGCGGTAGAGTTGAAGTTAGATTAACGCAAGTCGATCGCCAAGAAATTGAAATTCAAGTCGCAGACACGGGTAAAGGCATTCTTGCCGATTTCTTGCCTTATGTTTTCGAGCATTTCCGACAAGAAGACGGCGCGACTACTCGCAAATTTGGCGGTTTGGGATTGGGATTGGCGATCGTCCGCCAACTGATCGAACTTCACGGCGGCACGGTATTTGTAGAAAGCGCTGGAGAAGGTCAAGGAGCGACGTTTACGGTGAGGTTGCCGCTATTAAATGATGATTCTAGCAAGCAGGAGGAGGCAGCCGTCAATTCGTCTCTGAGTCCCGATATGTCCTCTTTGCCGCTGGCTGGATTCAGAATTTTGGTGGTAGATGATGAGGCGGACTCGCGCGATTTTGTCGCCTTCGCGCTCGGCCAAGCGGGTGCACAGGTGATGGCGGTGTCTTCTGCTGCTGAGGCGCTGCTGTCGATCGCCCAAACTGCACCGGATTTACTCGTCAGCGACATCGGAATGCCCGAAATGGACGGATATATGCTGATACGCCACATCCGCACTCAGCTTGCGCCAGAGTATGGAGATTTGGTGGCGATCGCCCTAACGGCCTATGCTGGAGAAGCGAACGAGCGCCAAGTTTTGCAAGCCGGATTTGACAAACACCTATCTAAGCCGATCGATCCAAATGAGTTAGTTGCTACTGTAGTGCGATTGATGGGCGATCGGGCAAAAGAGCGATCATAGGTTCGATCGAGCGGACACAGAGTCCTCCGCAATTGCTTCACGACCTTAGCGGAGGACGGGTGAACCAACCAAAAATGATATCTCATCCCTCTTCCTTCATCCCTCATCCTTCTTCCTTCTTCCTTCTTCCTTCTTCCTTCTTCCTTCTCCCTTGCGATCGCCCCTCAAACTTCGCTATTATAAAAAGTTGCAGTCAAAACCCCACAAGCAACGATCATGGCCAAGCGCGTCCAATTAGTTTTAAACAAAGATGTCAGCAAACTCGGCAAAGCTGGCGACGTAGTAGAAGTAGCCCCAGGCTACGCCCGCAACTACCTAGTACCCCAAGCATTGGGCTATAGAGCCACCCCCGGCATTCTGAAGCAAGCAGCGCGCCGCCGCGAAGAAGAAAGACTGCGCCAGTTAGAGCTCAAACAGCAAGCTGAAGTCCGCAAAACCGCCCTGGAAGCAGCCGGGCCTTTCATCATCTCCAAGCAAGTTGGCGAAGGAGACGCGATTTTTGGTACTGTCACCAACCAAGAAGTAGCAGAGCTGATTTTCAACTCTACCAGTCAAGAAGTCGATCGGCGCGGCATCACCCTGCCCGAAATTCGCGGCACTGGTACATACAAAGCTGAAATCAAACTTCACGCAGATGTTACCGCCGAAGTTGACATTCAAGTTGTCCCCATGTAATTAAGAGTCATCAGTCATCAGTCATCAGTCATTAGTTGTTAGTCATCAGTCATCAGTCATTAGTCATTAGCTAAGAACTGAGTACAGCTAACGAAAGACTGAGGACTGCTAACTTGCAGGTTGAAAACTGAAGACTAATAAATCGCAACCAATGACCAATGACTAATGACTAATGATTGAGGACTATTGACTAATGAGCGATTTGATGCCGACAAACATAGAGGCAGAGGAAGCAATTTTGGGCGGGATTTTAATTGACCCCGAAGCGATTTCCCGAATTGCTGAAATTCTGCGGCCGGAGTTTTTTGCCATCACCGCTCATCAAGTCATTTATCGATCAGCATTAGGGCTATTTTTGCAAGGTCAACCGACAGATTTAATGACGGTAACGACTTGGTTGACCGATCGCAACCAGTTAGAACAAGTCGGAGGACTAACTAAATTAGCACAATTAGTCGATCGTACAGTTTCAGCAGTCAACATCGACCAATATGCAGCCCTAGTTGAAGACAAATATCAGCGCCGCCGATTGATCGAAGCTGGCAACAACATAGTACAATTAGGTTACGAGACAGCAGCACCGCTAGAAACAGTCTTAGACCGCGCCGAACAAGAAGTTTTCGGCATCACTCAAGACCGCCCGCAACAAGATTTAGTATCGATCGGCGAAACCCTAAACCAAACATTTCAAGATTTAGAAAATCGCAATGAAGGCCTGACGCTTCCCGGTATTCCGTGCGGTTTTTATGATTTAGATGCTATGACAGGAGGCTTTCAGCGATCGGATTTAATCATCGTTGCAGCCAGGCCGGCAATGGGCAAGACGGCCTTTTGTACCAACATCGCCCACCACATCGCCGCTGGACAGCAAAAATTTCCGGTTGCCGTTTTCAGCTTAGAAATGTCCAAAGAACAGCTAGTGCAGCGTATTCTTTCCAGTGAAGCGAAAATAGAAAGTAATAGGTTGCGATCGGGTAGAATCAGTCAAAACGAATGGGAACCAATCAGTACAGCCATTGGCAACTTATCAGAATTGCCGCTGTTTATTGATGATACTCCCAATATTACCGTGATGGAGATTCGATCCAAAGCCCGCCGCCTCCAAGCCGAACAAGGCGGAACTCTAGGATTGATTTTGCTAGATTACCTGCAATTAATGGAAGGTAGCAGCGACAACCGCGTGCAAGAATTATCTCGAATTACTAGAGGTCTTAAAGGTTTAGCCCGCGAGCTCAACGTGCCGATTATTGCCTTATCTCAGTTGAGTCGAAGTGTGGAAGCAAGGACAAATAAGCGGCCGATGATGTCGGATTTACGGGAATGTGTTACTGGTGATACGCCCGTACTGTTAGCGAATGGTCGCCGAGTTCCAATTCGCGACTTAGTGGGACAAAAGCCAATGGTATTGGCGATGAATCATTTAGAAAAGATTGCGGTGGCGAAAAGTGACAAGGTTTGGCGAGTAGGAGTCAAGCCTGTTTTTGTCCTTAAGTTAGCCAGTGGTAGAAGCCTCAAGGCTACGGCTCAACATCGAATCTACACAGAGCAAGGTTGGCAAGAGTTAAATTCGGTTCAGGTGGGAAGTCGGGTGGCAATTGCCAGATTTATTCCTGAGCCTCAGAAACCAATTAACTGGAAGGAACATGAAATTTCTTTGCTAGCTCACTTGATGGGAGATGGTAGCTATCTTAAGGGTCAGCCGCTCAGGTATACCACTGCATCCGAGGAAAATAGTGAAATCGTAAAGACCGCTGCTGAGTATTTTGGTGTCCAAGTCAATCGACACGAAAGTAAAGGTAACTGGCATCAATTAGTTTTCAGTGGTAATGGAAACCGTTGGGAACCCAGGGGAATCAATCTATGGCTGCGAAATCTGGGTATTTTTGACCAACGATCCCATGAGAAACATATTCCCCCAGAAGTATTTCAACTTGATAATCAGCAAGTTGCGAGTTTTCTGGCCCATCTGTGGGCTACTGATGGCACTTACCACGTCCCTAAATCTGAGAAAAGCGCCACGAAAATTAGCCTTGCGACTTGCAGCAGTTATCTGGCGCAAGGAGTGGCTGCGCTGTTATTCAGGTTCAACATAGTAGCCAGAATTAGGACTGTTCAACAAAAAAGTCATCGTTGTGTTTACCACGTAGATATTTCTGGCAAAGCCATGCAGGACAATTTCCTGGAACAAATTGGTTCCGTAGGCTGCAAAGTAGCAGATGCTGGGCGATTGAAGATGAGAATTGCTGGAAAGGTTGCTAATCCTAACCGAGATACTTTGCCTAAAGAAGTATTTCAGACTATTCGTGAGCGTATGCGGGAATGTAATGTTACGACACGCCAGATGTCTATATTGAGAGAAACAGCCTACGGTGGTTCTGCCCACTTCAGTTTTGCTCCTTCACGAGAAACGGTTTTAGACTATGGCAAACTTCTGGGTAGTGATGCCTTGGTTCAAAAAGCATCTTCTGACTTGTTCTGGGATGAAGTGATTAATATCTCAGCAGCAGGAGAAGAAGAAGTCTTTGACTTGACTGTTCCTGGTGTCGAATCTTGGTTAGCTGATGGCATTGTCAGTCATAACTCTGGATCGATCGAGCAAGACGCCGATTTAGTAATTATGCTCTACCGAGATGAATATTACAATCCTGATTCGCCCGATCGCGGAATTGCCGAAGTCATCATCACCAAACACCGAAACGGCCCCACAGGAATCATCAAACTATTATTCGATGCCCAATATACCTCATTCCGCAATCTAGCATCTCCGAAGCGCTCTTAAATCAACCATAACTTACACAGAAACCCGGTTTCTTAATAAAAAAACCGGGTTTCTGAACACCGTCAAAGTTTTAGGCTTAGTGAGGCTGAGCTACCTAGCCAGCGATTTTCAATAATTCCACATCAAAAATCAGCGTAGCATTAGGAGGAATCACCCCGCCCGCACCGCGAGCACCATAACCGAGTTCAGGGGGAATAATCAACTTGCGGCGTTCTCCAACTTTCATTGTACCGACACCTTCATCCCAGCCCTTAATTACTTGGCCGACGCCAATTTTGAACTGAAAAGGAGAATTGCGATCGCGCGAACTATCAAATTTCGTGCCATCCTCCAAAGTGCCAGTGTAGTGCACCACAACCGTCTGACCGGTTTTTGGAGTCGCCCCATCACCCTCTTTCAATTCAACATATTTCAGACCCGAATCTGTGGTGACAGTTTTCTCAGTATTATCAGTCATGTTATTGCCAGCGATAGTAGCTGGTTCCTTTGGTAAATTAGCATCAGCTACTAGCAAGCTATCTTCAGTGAAAGACTTCGCTGAGAGGATCTCAAGCGCAGCATCGGTTACAGGATTATTCAATTCGGAAGCCACTGCTGTGGATACATAACCGCTCATTTGAGCGACTATCAAAAACACAAAGCAAACCACCACTACCCCCAAGCTGACCAGAATTCCTCGCAAAATTAATCCTCCTGATACTTTTAACGGCGATCTCTCAGATATCTAAGACATCTTGTACAACCAGAACTACAAAATTTTATCTGAACTTTTCCGCCAAAAGATGGCGGCTGCCAGTTAATTTTAAAGGCAAAAGAAAGTATGAAGTCAGAATGTTTGTAATTCTACCTTTTGCTTTCTACATAAGTGCCTGATTGAGCCTTCTGCGTTCGGGTGACAATTTTATCACACGATAGCAGCAAGCGTGCGATCGGGCAGAGCGAAGCCATCAAAGAGGATCGCACTCAGCGCCAGTTACGGTTTTCCAAATCCCGCATCTGACGTTCGAGACGATCGAGCCTTCCGCGCAACTCATCCATTTCGGACTGTCGGGGAACGCCCATATCTTGCAGCATATTTCGGAGTTGGCGCTGCAACTGCGTATCCCAATTGCCCTGCTCGGACTTGAGATGTTCAGTCACGTCATCGACAAAGGTTTTGGCTTGTTCGGGATTGATTTTGCCATCTTTGACCCATTGCTCGCTGGCTTCCTGCAATTTCTCCGCCACCAGGGAGGTAGTACCAATGCCCAGCATTACCAGTTGTTTGAGTAAGTTGCTATTGTTATCCATAGATTTTTCCTACTGTTTGCCCCAAAATACCCGATCGGCTCAGGTCGCCTGCGGTCGCTGCGAAACCCTTTGTACAATTTAAGTTACATCAGCGCTGACCTACCTTTCTATTTTGGAGCATCCAGCGGCCTGCTGGCGAGTCTAACTCGCCAATGGGCGTTCGGAAAACCCGCTAAGAAGCCTGCCGACAAAATTACCCAATCACCGTGCTGTCTAATGCCTGAGTGTCCCCGCTGTCACCAACCTGTAGACTCCCGATCGATCGCCTGTGGGCACTGCAAAACCCCTCTCAAAGCTTTCGGTCATCCGGGTATCCCGCTTTATCGATCGGCATCCGCAGAATTTTTGTGCAATACCTGTATTTACCACGAAGACGACACCTGCAACTACCCGCAGCGTCCCCTCGCCAAAGAATGTACGCTTTATCACGACAAAGCCGAGCCACTTGTGCCACAGACTACCAATTACATCAGTGGCGGCCTGCCACAATCAATCAAAAATTGGTGTCAGCGAAATCTCGTTTGGTTGGCTTTATTTGGTTTAATTATTATTAGCATTGCCCTATCCATTTGATATAATTGTACCAAGTCTAGAATAGATACACACAAAATTTAGTAACAGGATTGAAAGCCTGTATTGCTTGTCCCCAAAATAGATTATACCTGCGGCTGACAATCTAAAATCGATAGATTGTATCTGCGGTTAACAATCTAAAATCGGAAATCTAAAATCGGAAATCGGAAATCCCATGACTTCTACAATCATCCCAGATTTACAAAAACCTCTTCCCGATCACACCCAATTACCAGAGTCAGACGGAACATTTGTGAAGAACTTTCAAGAACACCCCCAGAGCATAATTCTCACAGATTCGATCGGGCCAATTTTGGAGCAGAGACATCCTGACGGACGATATGCGATCGGTCAAGACTGCGGCATCTACTGGCGAGAAACCGAACCCGCAGAAAAGGGTGCAGAAGCCCCGGACTGGTTCTATGTTCCCGGCGTACCAGCGAAAGTAAACGGTCAAACTCGCCGCTCCTACGTCCTATGGAAAGAGCATTTAGCTCCGTTAATTGCGATCGAATTTGCCTCCGGCAACGGCTCTGAGGAAAGAGACAAAACTCCTTTGTACAATGAAGCTGGAGAAGTACAAAACCCTGGCAATTTCTGGGTTTATGAGCGCATCATCCACATACTTTTCTACGGCATTTTCGAGATAAAAACTAACAAGTTAGAAGTTTATCACTTGGCAGATGGCTGCTATCAAGAAATAGCTCCCAACGAGCGCGGGCATTATCCGATTGGGCCTTTAGGAGTGGAGTTGGGATTGTGGGAAGGCAGCTATCAGAATCAAACACAAATCTGGTTGCGGTGGTGGGATTTGGATGGTAATTTACTGCTGATTGGTTCGGAGCGAGCTGAAGTTGAAAAACACCGGGCAGAGCAAGCTGAGACTCAGTTAGAGCAAGTTGAGACTCAGTTAGAGCAAGTTGAGACTCAGTTAGAACAGGAGCGGCTGGAAAAACAGCGATTGCTCGATCGACTCCGAGCAGCAGGAATCGACCCTGACAATCTATAAAAATTAGAAGACTAGGCGGTTGAAACTGTTTCTAGACAAACTCTCGTCCGAGCGAGGGACTGAAGAAGATCGCGTAATTTTAAGCGACCATTCTTCAACCCGCGTCGGCGCGTGAGTGTTTGTGTAGGCGCGGTTGAAAGAGACTGTTGGCGAATGTCTGAGGGGTTTCACCCCTCAGACATTCGCCGTCCTGAATAGGCAGAAT
>NZ_JAUBVX010000090.1:0-9548 GCF_036706065.1 Microcoleus sp. A2-C3
GAGACTCGCTTTTGAATAGTTCGCAGGCGCTTTTGAGCTTTGCGGTAATGTTGAGGAATTGCTACAGTCTCATTTTCTGATGTTGTTAAAAAATCCTTCAGCCCAACATCAATTCCCACAATCTTTTGAGGATTGAAGTCTGGTTTAATATCCGGGACTGTTGAATCTTCTAAACTGAGAGTGACATAGTAACCGTCAGCTTTTTTGGTAATAGAGACGGTTTTGATTTTGAATCCATCAGGTATTGAACGGTGCAAAATAACCTTAACTTTTCCGAACATCCGCAAGTTAATTAAGTTATTTTGTAAGCAGCCGTCTTTAATTTGAGGATAGGTGAACGTGCGGTAACGACTGCGTTGTTTAAATCTTGGTCTACCACTACGCTTTCCATTTGTATCACCTTTTAAAAAACGATCGAACGTTACCTTAACTCGCTTGACTACATCTTGAAGGACTTGAGAATAAATATCGGCATACCAAGGATGAGTTTTTTTGAGTTGAGGTAACGTCTTTTTTTGACTATAATAATCGGGATTATCTCGCAGTTCAGGTAAATAGCAAATTAGCGGACACGCATTAACAGGCGAACGGTTTTCTTCGTACCAGTTAAATCGATCTGCCAACAAATAATTGTACTGTGCACATAACATTGACAACCATCTGTCAATCTCAGTGGCTTGCAACTTTGTTGGACGTAATCGATACTGGTAAGAAGTTTTCATTAAGCGGTGAATGTGTAATTTCAGTCGCGACTTATCAATTAGTATTAATATAGTTGAATGCGTTACTTTATGTCAAGTACGTAAATAAATATTTTATTTGCACACTCAGAGAGACTTCTATTATTAAGTATTAACTTTTATTACCCAATCTCAACTGGCTACAGAAATGGTTAAAAAGGTGTATTGAAAAAAGTCGAATAAAATAATTTGTTCGTCTAAAATAATTTGTTCGTCTCGTCATCCACCCGCCCACCGCTCAAAACATAGTTTTGAATTGGTTGACGGGTGGAATCAGGAGTCTCACCGCGTCTTTCATCCCACACGCTTGTCGAAGCGATTATAGTGTGGGGATTCCCGTCTGCTTAGCTAATGTCGTAAGCGAAGCAGACCGAAGGTATCGCCCCAACATCCCCAAATACCAAATCCGATCGCCCAGTAGGGACACGACACCACGCCGTGTCCTTAATCGTAACCTATCGGCGACAGCCTTCAGCGATCGCCCTTAACACCGCTAGCCGCACTTCAGGATGAGCTTTCTCAAGCCCATTAGCCCGAAAAATCCAGTGTCCGCTGCCCGCGTGCTCGATCGCAATCTTCTGTCCATCCGGCAAAACGATTTGCCACCAATTCAAAACAGTGGCTTTAATCAGTTGGCAATGAATCTCGCTCAATTGAGCCTCCATGAGTTTCAGTTGACGCATGATTGGATTTTGGGCAGATGACTTCATGATTTTTTTCCTTAAATAAATTGGATAGTTTCTCGGCTGGGATTTCAGTTTGCTTATTTTTCAGCTTAATTTCACTTTCTGAGCTTTTCGCTTTTACTTTACCTTCCGAACTTTTCGCCTTCACTTCCCTTGTACCACCTTTAGGCTCAATTTTCACTCCAAAACCTTTAGATTTAACTTTACCTTGAGCAGAAATTGAAGACTGTTCCGCTGCGGGCTTCTTAAACTCCGCGTCCAGTTGGTCTAAAATCTCCTCTTGTTCGGGAGTATGTTCCGCCGGCTGCTCCAAATTTTTGGGGTTGTATTCGTCAACCAGCCTCCCCAGAAATTCCGAAATTGACATTCCCGCAGCCGCTGCTTTTTTTGTTAAAAGGGCGTAGGTGTCGGTTTTGATCCGAATTTGTTTAAGCCGGAGGTTGGGATTATTGTCAACAGTTTCGGCTATAGTTACTGCGGTAATCCTTTCTTTTGGTATGACATCCACAACTTCTTGCCACTTTTCCTGTAAAGCGCAGTCGCCGTATTGGTCGGTTACTGCGTGTTTGAACAAGGGGACAACTTGAGCAACGCAGCTTGGCAAAATCTCAAATCCGGCTTTAATTAAGCGCAGGCAAATGGCAGCAGATTTGATAATTTGGGTGCAGTAAAAATACTGTCTGCCTAATGCTTGTTCGCAGTAACTTTTGAAAGTTTTGAACTTGTCTTTATACAATCGCAGTTTTCGGATCGCGTCCAGCATGATTCCTTGCCGCACGTAGTCGAGGAATCCTCTTTTTATTTCGCCTGTGAGGTAGTCTAAATCGTGAAAGGGAGATTGATTCTGGATTTCTTCTTCAAAGTCTAGCAGCGGGCCTGCAAAGTGAAAGTTGGAGGCGATATCGCCTAGGTAGAAATTTTCGGTAGATGTGGTCACGATCGGGAATGGGTGGAGAAAGGGAACGATAGCACGGAAGTTGGGCGATCGCAAAGTGGAATTTTTGGTCGGGTTCTTTGATACAATTTTGAGTTGGGTTGTGCTGTAGGTCGATCGACCTTTTACATCGCATCACCTCCGGGCGCGTTGAGGGAAAGGAGCTTGAGGTATGCACTCAAGCCCCGAAAATACTAAGGGTATGCAGGTGCACAATTAATAGAAACTACAAATAAGGCAGCTCGCTATAAACCAAAGCGTTTCCACCGTCCGGCTAAATGAGCCGCCTTTCTGTTGTCTATACTTACACAATCATACTTGTAACTTTCTGGTCTGTCAACAAGTTTGCTTGTAAATTTTCCGTGATATGCCCAGAAATAAACAAACTCAAGAGTCCAAAGATATACCAGCACTGCAAATCTTGCGGGAGGCTGTTGGTTTATCGCAATCGGCCTTAGCAAAACAAATTCCCGACAAAACGGGCGCAAAAACCCTAAGTCAACAAGCAATCAGTAACTGGGAGCGAGGATTAGACGAACCCGAACTGACAATTGCTCAAATGAAAGCCCTTTGCAAAGCTCTCGGAAAAACGCTTAACGATTTACCCAACGATTTAGGGCCACCAAATCCTGAGTGATAACTAAAAAGTCCAAAAGGTCGATCGACCTTTCAACGATCAATCCGTAATTTTCCCTCTCAGAGCCTTAATCTGCCCCCGCTTGGTTTTGCTGTCGAGACGCTTGCGCTGGGAACTACGAGTCGCTTTGCTCGGTTTGCGCCTTTTCGGGATGACGATCGCATTTTTAATCAACTCTTGCAGCCGTCTCAAAGCCTCCTCCCGGTTTTGTTCCTGGCTGCGGTGCTCCTGAGACTTAATCACAATCACGCCTTCGGAGGTGATGCGTTGGTCACTGATTTGCAATAAACGCTGTTTGTAGCGATCGGGCAATGAGGAAGCGCCGATGTCAAAGCGCAGGTGAATAGCCGTTGCTACCTTATTGACATTTTGCCCGCCCGCACCTTGGGAGCGAATGGCGCTAATCTCGATTTCGCGATCGGGAATAAAGACTGTGTTGGAAATTTCTAGCATGATTGGGCGGGCGATCGAGCAAGCTGTAGAGAAAATTTTGGTAACTGATCTCTAGAATAACTACTTTTTCTACCAATAGATAGTCGCTGCTGAGGGGGCAAACCAGTAAGTATGTAGAAGCAGAGAAGACAGGTTATCAAAACAGATGGCAGACACAAAGCTGAGCATAGTCATTACCAGCGCCGATTCTGAACTCGGACAAGTAACCGTCCGGCGGTTTGTAGCGCAGGGACACAAAGTAACGGGATTGACAGAGGAAAAAGATGGCGCAGCAGCGGTGCATTCCCACGGTGGAATCGCGGTAGAAACTGACCATTCCAATGCTGTGGAACTTAGGGATGCGATTCTGGCGGCAAATGCAGATGTGGTTGTTAACCTCACCCCGCAAAAGGCAAATACCCTGCTCAGCGACGGACAAGATTGGAAAGGATTTGATAAAACGCTTTCTACAACAACTGGTGCACTGCTGACAGCGGTAAAAGACACGGATATTAAGTTGCTAATTCACACCAGCTACACTTTTCTGTACGGCAACACGAGAGATGCGACGGAAAGCACACCGCTGAGTGTACCTGGTGATGACGCAATTTTCAAAATGGCGATCGCCACCGAAAACCAGGTAACAAACAGTCAGGTTCCCAATTGTGTATTGCGGCTGGGATACCTGTACGGGCCTGAATCGGAAGACCTCAAATTGTATATTAAATCCTTTAAACTGGGTCGTCCCTATTTTGCCGGGCCAGAGAGCAATTTGGGAAACTGGCTGCACTTTGAGGATGCGGCGGCGGCGTTGGTATTGGTAGTTGAACAGGAACCGAAGGGTGCAATTTTTAATGTTGTCGATGGTGTGCCGGTGTCTTTTGCTGATTTTATCGATCGATTCGCCTTCACCCTAGGCAGAAAACGCCCCGCGCGCATCCCCATGTGGCTGACACCGCTAGCACTGGTGTTAGTTGTCACCCCTCAACAAGTCGATTTGTTAAAGCTTACTACTACTGTCAATAGCGATTCATTCCGCCAGCAGTTTGGGTGGAGTCCGCGCTATGTTAGCTACCAAGAAGGTTTACAGCAAACAGTTGATACGTGGGGAGCGAGTGCTAGTTGAATTGTTGGGATTTCAGGCAATTAGTTCGCGATGCAGAACTTCTATATGTCAATATGCTTCGGTTAGCGCTTTTTTGTGTCATTGCGAGGAACGAAGCAATCGCAGTATCTGTTTTTCACAGTTGACTAACTTTTAGTTATTGTAGGGTGCCCAGCGGGCTGAATGTTTTCTCACTTTACCGATCGTTTCGCCTGACGCACCCTATGAGCTGGCATACAAACAACCGATGTAGCCATTGCATATCCTGGTATATAAATTAGTTACAATGTTTAGATGTCAGGATGAATTCGATTAGTTTTTTTCTATCCCATAACTCTATGTCGTTAGATTCAGCCAGGTTGTAAGCGTTTTCTGTAAATCTGTTGTTGGTGATGACTCTGCCTTTATTTCCTTTGTAATGTCTGACGGCTCCTGCTACTTCTTGAACAGCTTTAATACCAACTGGATTTTTGCTTCTTTTCGCTTGAACCACAGTTTTTGATCCATCTTTGTATAAAATTAAATCAGCCCCATAATCTTGACTATCTTGAGTTAAAGTAACACCATAACCAAAGTTTCTAAAATGGACATCTAGAAATTTTTCAAACTCTTTTCCTGTCATTTCATCCACTTCCAGAATACCACTGTCTAATAAACGTTTGTTTTCCTCTTCTTCTCGACGTTTATTTTCCTCTTCTTCTTTCAATGTATCAAATACCGATTTCGCAATAGCACCGACAACGGCAGCGGCTCCTACTATAAAAGGCCACATAAAATTACTTTTTTTTAAAGGACTATTTATTATAGTACCAGATATCCTCAGTATAGTTGTCTACAAATATCACAAGCGCATTGTGATTTTAATTACTGATATAGCGTTTCTCAGAAAGATGAGGTATGCCGAGGTATGCTGCAACCCTTACATAGTCAAGCTTTTTAGGTAAGATTTGTACCTCACTAAAACGAGAAAGGCTATAATGTACGCAAACCATGAATTTATGAAAATAGGTAATAGGTGGAGGGATACAATCAATGATAACTGAAAATTCTGTCAGCAATGGGTGATACAATAGGCAACAGGCTCAACTACACATCGACCTATGCCATCATCAGGAGTTCAATACTTAATTATCAATGCCCTAGAAACTCTCGACTTGTTGAGATGGAGAATATATGATGAAGAAAAGGGCTTTTGGTACATCGAAACCCCTAGTCGAGTTTTACCAAGAGCTGCTATACTACAAAATGGCGAGATTGTTCGTATAGACGAGGTTGAAGACTATGACGAAACCGCATGATATCAGAAGAGAACAAGACCGGAGATTAGGAGAATTAATGGCGATCGCACGTCAGCGATTCCTCGATGCAGGCGGCGATCCTCGACACCCGCCATCAGGTATAAAAGGCGATGATTACATGACAGACGAAGAAAGACAAGAAGCACTGACGATCGCCAGATCGCTCTTTAACGACGAATATATTAAAAGCTATCTCGAAAACAAACGTCAAAACAATTTGCAACCCCAAATTAATTAGTAAGGTGCGCCGAAACGCACCCTACATCCAATTAGTCGGTATTACCGGTTTGCAGCGACTCTTGAGCAGCCTGCGTCCACTCAGAGTGGAAGAATTCACCGCGTGGTTTGTCGGTGCGCTCGTAAGTGTGAGCCCCAAAATAATCGCGCTGAGCTTGCGTGAGGTTTTGCGGCAATCTTTCGCGCCGATAGCTGTCGAAGTAGTCCAGCGACGCGCTGAAGGCCGGTACAGCAATCCCCAGCAGGCTAGCCGTAGACAAAACCTCGCGCCAAGCTGTTTGGCGATCGAGAATGCTCTGTTTGAACTCCGGCGCTAACAGCAAATTCGGCAGGGCGGGATCGTCCTTGAAAGCTGTTTTAATCTTGTCCAAAAACCGAGCGCGAATGATACAGCCGCCTTTCCAAATTCGGGAAATTTCGCTCAAACTCAAGTCATAATTGTAGGACTTCGAGGCCGCGCTCAACAGCGCCATACCTTGCGCGTAGGAACAAATCTTCGAGCAGTAAAGCGCATCCCGAACTTTGTTGACAAACTCTTTAGGATCGCCTTCGTACTTGGTGCTAGGCCCTGTCAGTTGGTGGGAAGCATTGACGCGCTCTGCTTTGTAAGAAGACATGATTCTGGCATTCACCGCAGCGATAATTGTGGGAATGCTCACGCCCAATTCCAAAGCACTCATTACAGTCCAGCGGCCGGTGCCTTTTTGACCCGCTGCGTCCATAATTACCTCAACTAAGGGTTGCTTAGTTTCCGGGTCAATGTACTTGAAAATGTTAGCGGTAATTTCAATCAAAAACGAGTTGAGCTCGTCCGTGGTATTCCATTCGGCAAAAACTTCCTGCAACTCCTGGCCGCTGAGTCCCGCCACGTTTTTCAGCAAATCGTAGGCTTCAGCAATTAATTGCATATCCCCGTACTCAATGCCGTTGTGAACCATCTTCACGTAGTGACCAGCGCCACCAGGGCCGATGAATGTGACGCAGGGGCCGTCATCTACTTGAGCCGCAATTTTGACGAGAATTGGCTCTAGGATGCCATAAGCAGCGTGGGTGCCACCGGGCATGAGGCTAGCACCGTTGAGCGCGCCTTCTTCGCCGCCGCTGATGCCCATGCCAACAAACCCCAGTCCCATCGATTCTAAATCTTTGGTGCGGCGTTCGGTGTCGTCGTAGAGCGAGTTGCCGCCGTCAATAATCATGTCGCCCGGTGACAGCATGGGTTTGAGCTGGTCGATGACTGCATCTACGGGTTTGCCAGCTTGCACCATGACTAAGATGCGGCGCGGGGTTTCTAGGATATCGACAAATTCTGTCAGAGTCTTGGCGGCGACAATGTTTTTGCCGGGGGCGCGTTTGGCCATGAATTCGTCGGTTTTAGCTGTTGTGCGGTTGTACACAGCCACGGAGAAGCCTCTGCTTTCGACGTTGAGGGCTAGGTTTTCGCCCATTACGGCTAGACCGATTAAACCAAAATTTTGCTTTGTCATGCTAATAACCGCTAGTTGCGCTTGAGGTTTGATTTGAGATAGAGGAAAGCGAGGCGGGGTGTACCGCTTTCCGGTGGACTAAAGTATTGGACAATAGACCGAGGAGGTTTAGGTTTATTTTTATATTGTAAGAATTGCTGTTTGGTAAATCAGTAGGGTTTTTTTAAGATTTAAGGGATATTAAAGACAAGGGCAGGTGATGATAAGGCAGGTATTATGCCGATCGCAGTAACGATAGATACAAACAAGCGCACATTTTAAGGAAAATTTAGGAGACTGTTGTAATTATGGAAGATTTGCAGTATCTTGCGGCCTGGGTGAAGGAGCAACACGCTCGCGAGTATATTTTAACTTGGCTGCTGAGTCAACAGGGGCTGTGGTGGTCGGATGGGGACATTTATCAGGCGGTTTTGCAAAAGTCGGGAAAGCTTTTGAAGGCTTATGTTCAAAAAAGGCAGGCGGGAGAGTTATTTGAGGGAATTTCTGAGAAGTTGGTGGGAGATGAGAATTGGGATGATTTGGTGGTGAGTTTGGGGCGAATTGTTGCTGTGTATCAAGAGGAATTGCTGAAGTTGCAAGAACGGGACAGGCGCGGGGACGGGCTAAAAAAAAAGTTGATTAGCGAACCGTTGACTGGTGATTCTTTGTCGGTTTTCGAGGTGCAGCAAGCTTTGCCAGATCCTTATGCGGATACGCTGACGGGGAGATAATTGGCAAGGGACTTTTTGGATGTAGGCTAATCTGGTGAAACCGGGTTTCTTGCCTTATTTCTGGTACTCAACCCAAATTGTCGCAGAAACCCGGTTTCTCGCCACTCAGCGACAGAAATGCGATCGCGAATCCGTCGCTGGGTGGGGGCGGGTTTATATAAATTGTCGGTACTCATTAGGGATGGTTAGTGAACCCGCCCCTACGATAATTAGTCGCAGAAACCGGGTTTCTCGCCACAAAAAGGTCGCACTCAAAGATGAGTGAGGTATAATTAATTTAAGAGTTGGGATATAAACAGATGCAGCTAGAAGATTATTTTGAATTTCTCGACCCCGATGATATCCGCATCAAAGGACATCGGATTGGCATCGATGATGTGATTAAATATTACTTGAGCGGATATTCGCCAGAGCAAATTCTGGAAGAGTTACCGAGTCTGAACTTTGAGAAAATTTACGCTAGTCTGACGTACTATCTGCACAATCGCAGACAGATGGATGCTTATATGTTGCGCTTGGCCCGGTGGCGGGAAGAACGTTATCAGGAATGGTTGGCTAAAGAACCTTCTGATGTAGTAAAACGTATGAGAGCAATCAAAGCACAACGAGAACAGGAGTTACTAAAAATTCAGTGAAAACTCGTTTTTTAATAGATGAAAATTTGCCTAGTAAACTTAAGACTGCTGTTTTACTCCTGCAACCGGAAATAGATATTTTGCGGGTGGGTGATTCAGGTGCACCACCATTGGGAACTTTAGATCCAGATATTCTCACGTATTTGGTATCGTCGCAGCGACTATTGGTGACGGATAATCGCAAAAGTATTCCGGGACATTTGGCAGACTACAGGGCGGCAGGAGGAGGACAAATGTGGGGACTTTTTTGGGTGCGTCCGAGTGCAAGTTTAGGAAGATGGGCTGAGGAAATTGTGATGGTTTGGGAGACTTCTGAGGCTGAAGAATGGATCGATAAGTTGGATTGGATTCCATTATAAAAAATGTCGCACAATCCCAGAAACCGGGTTTCTTCCGAGATTTCTTGTACTTAACCTAAATTGTCGTAGAAACCCGGTTTCTCGCCACGCAGCGAATCTCAGAAACCGGGTTTCTTCCGATATCTCTGGTACTTAACCGAAAATTGTCGCAGAAACCCGGTTTCTCGCCACGCAGCGAATCTCAGAAACCGGGTTTCTTCCGATATCTCTGGTACTTAACCTAAATTGTCGTAGAAACCCGGTTTCTCGCCACGCAGCGAATCTCAGAAACCGGGTTTCTTCCGATAT
>NZ_JAUBVX010000090.1:9648-13659 GCF_036706065.1 Microcoleus sp. A2-C3
CTCTGGTACTTAACCGAAAATTGTCGCAGAAACCCGGTTTCTCGCCACGCAGCTAATCCCAGATGACAAACGCCCAAACAGATGAGTTCAATCTATAATAAATCTATCGCAATTTAATTCTGCCTTCACCCTTCAACCTTCCCCTAACTCCCCCATGAACCCCGAACAATCAGCCTATCTCAACCTGATTCATGAACTTTTCACCTGTCCCAGCGGCGAAGAAGCCGAGATATTGAAAAACCACCCGGATTTGCTGGATGATGGCTTGGTGGCGGCAATGCTAGAAGAGGCCGATCGTCTCAGAGAACAAGGTAAGTTAAATAAGGCTAATTGGTTGAAAAATTTTGCAGGGCTACTGGGTAAGGTGGAGGGCGACTTCCTAGCGGTAATTCCACAGAAAGCAGAAGCAGAGAGACTGTTCGATCGAGGGAAGCAGCAGCATCGGGTCAGTCAATTTCGAGAAGCTTTGCAGTCTTGGGAACAAGCATTAACTATCTATGGGGAAATCGGAGATCGTCAAGGAGAAGCTGATTCCCTCGGCAATTTGGGCTTAGCTTACCAATCCCTAGGAGAATTCCGGCAGGCGATCGACTTTCACCAACAGTCAAGAGAGATTTCACGGGAAATAGGACACTGCCAAGGAATAGCAGTTTCCCTCGGCAATTTGGGCTCAGCTTACCAATCTTTAGGGGAATTCCAGCGGGCGATCGATTTTCACCAACAGGAATTAGTAATTTCACGGAATATCAAAAATCGCCAAGGAATAGCTAATGCCCTCGGCGGTTTGGGCGTAGCTTACCAATCCCTAGGGGAATTCCAGCGGGCGATCGACTTTCACCAACAGGAATTAGTAATTTCATGGGAAATCGTATCTGGCCAAGGAATAGCTAATGCCCTCGGCGGTTTGGGCGTAGCTTACCAATCCCTAGGGGAATTCCAGCGGGCGATCGACTTTCACCAACAGGAATTAGTGATTCAACGGAAAATCGGCAATCGCCAAGGGGAAGCTAATTCCCTCCGCAATTGCGGCTCGGCTTACAAATCTTTAGGGGAATTTCAGCAGGCGCTCAATTTTTATCAACAGTCTTTAGAGATTGAACGGGAAATTGGATATTGGCAAGGAGAAGCTGCTACTCTCGGTAGTTTGGGCAATGTTTACCAATCCCTAGGGGACTTCCAACGAGCTATCGACTTTCACGAACAGTCTTTAAAGATTAAACGGGAAATCGGATATCGGGAAGGGATAGCCAATTCCCTCGGCAATTTGGGCTCAGCTTACGAATCCCTAGGGGAATTCCAGCGGGCTATCGACTTTCACGAACAGTCTTTAAAGATTAAACGAGAAATCGGATATCGGCAAGGGATAGCTATTTCCCTCGGCAATTTGGGCTCAGCTTACGAATCCCTAGGGGAATTCCAGCGGGCGATCGATTTTCACCAACAGTCAAGAGAGATTTCACGGGAAATCGGATATCGGCAAGGGATAGCTATTTCCCTCGGCAGTTTGGGCTCAGCTTACGAATCCCTAGGGGAATTCCAGCGGGCGATCGACTTTCACCAACAGGAATTAGAAATTTCACGGGAAATCGGATCTCGCCAAGGAATAGCTGCTTCCCTCGGCAGTTTGGGCTCAGCTTACGAATCCCTAGGGGAATTCCAGCGGGCGATCGACTTTCACCAACAGTCTTTAGAAATTTCACGGGAAATCGGATCTCGCCAAGGAATAGCTACTTCCCTCGGAAATTTGGGTTTAGCTTACGATTCCCTAGGGGAAGTCCAGCGGGCGATCGACTTTCACCAACAGTCTTTAAAGATTAAACTGGAAATCGGATATCGCCAAGGAATAGCTACTTCCCTCGGAAATTTGGGTTTAGCTTACGATTCCCTAGGGGACTTTAAGCGGGCGATCGATTTTCACGAAGAATCATTAGAGATTTCATGGGAAATCGGAGATCGGAAAGGAATAGCTGCTTCCCTCAACAATTTGGGCAATACTTACGAATCTCTAGGGGAATTCCAACGGGCGATTGACTTCTACCAACAGTCTTTAAAGATTAAACAGGAAATTGGACACCGCAAAGGAGTAGCTAATTCCCTCGGCAATTTGGGTGTAACTTACCATGCGCTAGGCGACTTCAAGCAGGCGATAGACTTTCAGATACAATCTTTAAAGATTAAATGCGAAATCGGAGATCGGCAAGGAATAGCTACTTCCCTTGGCAATTTGGGCAATGCTTGCCAATCCCTAGGATACTTCCAGGAGGCGATTGACTTTCACCGACAGCAATTGGTGATTGTACGAGAAATTGGACACCGCGAAGAAATAGCTAATTCCCTCGGCAGTTTGGGCCGTGCTTACGATTCTCTAGGGCAGTACAATCTGGCGATCGAATTTTACCAAGAGTCTTTAGATATTTCACGGGAAATCGGAGATCGCGAGGGAGAGTCGGGATCTCTCTACAATTTAGGCATAACTTTATTCAAAATAAACCAATTGCCACAAGCCGAAGCAAAACTCCGCTCCTCGATCGTAATTCATGAAACTCTGCGTTCTGAATTAGTCAAAGATTACCATAAAATATCAATTTTTGAAAGGCAAGTATCTACCTACCGCCTGCTACAAAAAGTCCTAGTTGCCCAAGCTAAATGTGACGAAGCCCTTGAAATATCTGAAATGGGCCGCACCCGCGCCTTCGCAGAATTATTGCAACAAAACCTCTTAACAACCGACTTAGCAACCAACGAAATCACAAATACATTATCAATTCCCAGAATCAAACAAATAGCCCAACAAAAAAACTCCACAATCGTTGAATATTCGATTATTGATTCAGACAACCTTTACATCTGGGTAATCCAACCAAACGGCAACATCACCCATCGCGCCGCCAACCTCGAACCCCTCCAGCAACAAAACCAAACCCTCAAACAAATCATCCTCAAAGCCCGCGTCTCCATCGGAGTCGATGAAATCGATGAGAAAAAACAAAAAATTAAGATAGAATCCGAATACGATCGAGACGAAACAGGCGGCTATCCCCTACTAAAAATACTTTATCAAATCCTGATCCAACCCATAGCAGATTTGCTACCACCTGACCACAACTCCCCCATCACCTTTATCCCCCACTACGAACTATTTTTAGTTCCCTTCACCGCCCTGCAATCCGCCAATAACCGCTACTTAATTGAAGACCATACCATCCTCACCGCCCCATCCATCCAAGTATTAGAACAAACCAGCCAACACCAACAAAACATCAAAGGATTGAGACAAGCAGCCCTGATAGTCGGCGATCCAACTATTGCAGCAAAATTCCAAGAAAACCCCTACAAACTCCGACAACTATCGAGGGCAAAAGAAGCAGCCGAAGCCATAGCCGCGATTTTAGGAACCGCAGCAATTAGCGGAGAAAATGCCACCAAAGCCCTGATTTTAGACCAGATGCTAAACACGCGCATCGTCCATTTATCCGCCCACGGACTCCTCGACGATTTCCAAGGTTCCGGCATTCCCGGCGCAATAATTTTAGCACCATCAGGAGACACCGACGACGGCGCAATTAATGCCGTAGAAATCCTGCAATTAAAACTCAATTCCGAACTGGTAGTATTAAGCGCTTGCAGCACTGGCCGCGGTACAATCACCGGAGATGGAGTCAACGGACTATCTCGCTGTTTCATCCTCGCGGGAGTACCGAGTATCATCGTCTCGCTGTGGAATATGGGAGTAATTTCAGCCAAGTTGCTGATGACTGAATTTTACCAAAACTTAGCGCGAGGCGATAACAAAGCGGTAGCTTTACGGTGTGCTATGCTAACAACAAAGGAGCGATTTCCGAGTCCCATCGCCTGGGCTGCATTCACCTTAATCGGCGAAACCGAAAGTTTACCATTAGAAACTCAACAAATAGATTTAAGGAGGCTAAAAATGTCCAGGGCTATTTCATTCTAAACAGATCTTTGAGTATGCTACAACTAAAGCCAGCGAGACGTTGAGCTTGAGCCATG
>NZ_JAUBVX010000091.1:0-13280 GCF_036706065.1 Microcoleus sp. A2-C3
GCCATCAATTTTACCCTCGCTGATCCACGAATCAACACCAGTTTACTTGACGATAGGGCTTAACCGAGAAGTATTGCTTGGCATTGCTGCTGTAACACTGTGTACAGCCATATTAGCTAGTTGCACCACAGCAGAACCCCCTTTGCGAGTCGGTGCCAATGTGTGGCCAGGGTTTGAAACTCTGTACTTGGCTCGCAGTTTAGGCTACTACGATCATACCCCCATTCGATTAGTAGATTACCCTTCTGCTACAGAAGAGGTACGAGCCTATCGAAATGGAGAAATTGAAGCAGCAGGGCTATCTATCGATGAAGCTTTGGTCTTGGCAGCCACTAATCCCGATGTAAAAATTGTAGTTGTGATGGATTTCTCTAACGGTGGGGATGTGATTCTCGGAAAACCAGAGATTCAAAATGTGCAAGGCTTAAAAAACCGACCAGTAGGCCTCGAATCTACTGCACTAGGAGCTTTCATGATTACCCGTGCTTTAGAACAAAAAGGTATGTCACCTAAAGATATAAAAATTGTCTCTTTAGGAGTATCAGAACATGAGCGAGCCTTTAAAAAGGGAACTATAGATGCAGTTGTTACCTTTGGCTCGGCTCGGACAAATCTGCTAGCATCCGGTGCAAAACTACTGTTTGACAGTTCGCAAATTCCGGGTGAAGTTATCGATGTCCTTGTAGTGCGCGAGGATGTAATTAACAACCAATCAAAGGCTTTACAAGCTTTAGTTGACGGTCGGTTCCGTGCCCTAGATTACTTGACAAAAAACCCCCAGGATGCTGCTAGTAGGATTGCTCCCCGTACAGGAGTTACTCCAGAGCAATTCTTAGAATCTTTAAAAGGGCTGAGCAGTCAAGATCTGCAAGAAAACCAAAAATTACTAGGAAAAACAGACCCCTCATTGCTGAAGGGCGTCAAGCGATTGTCTCAAGTTATGTTAGACAATAAATTACTGCCTAAAGCGCTAGATCCCACTCCTTTGTTGGACGATAGGCTGGTCAAAAATGTGAAGTTGTGAACTGAAATAAATTTTGGTTCTTGATAATAAATTTGTGTTTAACTTGAATTTTTAGGAGTTTATTTGTGGTTAGTGGCAAAAACAATTAAAAGTGATAATTGTTAACCTAATTTATGTGAAAAATTATCTGTTTATCCACCAAATCTAGCCGGGACAAATCGGGGTTTCTGGCACGCGGTGCGTAAGTCATGAATAATCTATAATCTCAACTATTATCTAATTTCTAACTATGAAACGATTTCCTTTTCCTCTACGTTTCTCAATTCCGGTCATTCTGCTGATTTGCGGTAGTTTGCTGGGTTTATTTTCTTTTCAACGGGAGGTAGATCAGTCCTACCGCCGGCAAGAAGAACAGGGAATGAGCAATTTGAAGTTTTCCACCAATCAAATCTCAGGAATGCTGGAATATTTGTACCGCAGAGGAGATGTTGAGGAAGTGGAAATCGCCATTAGCAAGTTGGGGAGCGATCGCAATATCCGCTTAGCCTTACTTTGTGATGAACATAACACAATAATTGTGGCAACTCGTTACGAATTGCGGAATCGCCCTGTCAGCGAAATCTCATTACCTAGCTATTTACCAGCAGAATTTTCCAAAGTTCGGGAAATCATGTCAGGAGAAGTCAAGCTTTCTCAAAATAGAGAGAGTATCAGGGCAATTTATCCGGTTTTGTTGGGGGCTAAGCCGGGAGAAGTTCGCCCTTCGAGAGTCGGGATTCTTTTGCTAGAGTATGATCTTTTGTTGGTGAAGCAGCAAGCTTATGCAGATGCTTTACAGCGATCGACTGAAACGAGTATTGGATTAGCTTTATTTTGCGTGATTGTCTGGTTGTTTTTTGAGAAAACCTTGACTGGGCGCGCTGCGAGGTTGGTAGCAGCGAGCAACAGCTTCAGCAAAGGAAAATTGGGCGATCGCGCCCAACTGGGAGGTTCTGACGAACTTGCTCAGATTGCAGCCGCTTTTAACCAAATGGCCGGACGCATTCAGTCCCATACGGAGGTGCTACAGGAGAGCGAGAAACGTTTCAGAACCTTGGTTTCTAATCTCCCTGGTGCCGTTTATCGATCGGTATTCGATTCCGACTGGACGATCGAGTTTATCAGTGATGCGATCGCAGAAATTTCTGGCTATCCCGCCACGGATTTTATTAACAATCGAGTTGTAGTTTTTAACAGCATCATCCATCCTGAAGATGCAGAAATGGTAGAAGAAATTCTCGATCAAATAATTCTCGATCAACCAGAGTATATGATCGAGTACCGCATCATGAGACAGGATGAAAGTGTGAGATGGGTGTCAGAAAAAGGTCAAGGCATATTCAATGGAAACGGCGAGGTTATGTGGCTTGACGGAGTAATTTTTGACATCACCAATCGCAAGGGCGCTGAAGCAGAACTTCATCAAACCTTGCAACTTAAGGATGAACTTGCGGCCACTGCGACTGCTCAAGCTCAACAACTAGAACAAACTCTACAAAATTTACAGCAAACCCAGGCTCAACTCATTCAAACAGAGAAAATGTCTTCCTTGGGTCAAATGATTGCTGGTGTGGCTCACGAGATTAATAACCCAGTCAATTTCATTCACGGCAATATCGCCTACGTTACTCAATACACTCAAGAGTTACTAATTTTTCTTGATTTGTACCAGCAGGAATATCCTAATCCCAGCCATAAAATTGCAGCGTTTATCGAGGATAGTGACCTTGATTTTATCAAGAAGGATTTGCCGAAAATCTTGGATTCCATGAAAGTCGGTACTGGCCGCATTCGTGAAATTGTACTAAGTTTGCGAAATTTCTCTCGCTTGGATGAATCTGACGTAAAAAAAGTTAATATTCATGAAGGACTTGACAGTACCCTGTTGATTTTACAGAGTGCTGTCAAGGCTCAAGCCAATTTTGATGAAATTGAAATTGTCAAAAATTATGGAGATTTGCCGCCCGTTGAATGTTATGCTGGACAGCTAAATCAAGTATTTATGAATATTTTGAGTAATGCCATATATGCCTTGCACAATTCTGAAGACCAGGATTCAAACAAACAGAAAATTAACTTTCCTAGTCAGATTATAATTACTACATCTATTCAAGAACCAGATTGGGTAAAAATCAGTATTAAGGATAATGGGCCGGGAATAGATGACGCAGTGAAGGCAAAAATTTTTGATCCTTTTTTTACGACGAAACCAGTAGGTAGAGGTACAGGTTTGGGACTGTCAATTAGTTATCAAATTGTTGTGGATAAACACGGCGGGAGGTTGGAGTGCATATCCAAAGTGGGAGAAGGGACTGAATTTGCGATCGAGATTCCGATCGCGAAATCCCTCAGTTAAGTTAATATAAGCTGTTTTTAGTTGACTGATGGACAAATATCGGCTAAAGACTCCTTCGTCTTGAACACTCCCTCGTCTTGAACACTCGCACTTGGTATAATTCGGTAATTACCGGATTTGAGATGAAAACCCCTAGCGGGTTTTAGCCGATTATTGAGACGGTGAAAGGCATTGCACTGTCTTACTCTGTATTTCCTGCGATCGAAAACTGCGATATCGATCGATCGAGCTAAACTGAGGGATAATGAAAACTCCCTTTGACCGCGGCTCCTCCTAGTATGATGTGCAACCCTATGTCTACTGTCACTTTTGGTTTGTCAACCCCTATAGCGGCAGAGGCCGGGGCATCATACGGCAGCAGCCAACCGCCGCAACGCCCCACCGCACCGGCACAGTGGATCGAAGTTTTAGTGGACTCTCCTTTTAGGGGCGCGGGGGACTTGCCGGGGGAGGAAAACAAACTATTTACCTATGGCTTACCAGCCCAATTGAATGTGCAGCCGGGGGATATTTTGAGTGTACCCTTTGGCAGTCAACAGGTAGGGGCGATCGCGATTCGGTTCATTTCTCAACTGCCAACCGACTTAGATCCGGCGCGGGTGAAAGATGTCGAAGATATTGTCAGCACTGGATTTTTCCCGCCTACTTATTGGGAATTGATCGAACGTGTATCCACCTATTATTGCACATCATTAATTCAAGTAATTAGAGCCTCGCTGCCGCCCGGTTTGTTAAGCCGTTCCGTGCGCCGAATTAGGTTAATTAAAAGCGCCATTTGTCCAAATGCCGAAACATTTTTGAATCCCGCCGCCAGTCAAATCTTGCAATTGCTGCAAGCTCAAAAAAACGGCGATTACACTTGGAAATATCTCCAGGGGCAAGTCAAGGGAAGTTATCGGGGATTGAAAGATTTATTGCAACGCGGTTGGGTAGAAAGTTATTTAGAACCGCCCCATCCTCCCAAACCACAACTCAAACCGGCGGTGACATTAATTCCCAGTGCCTTTGTCACGGATTTAACCAAGCGGCAACAAGAAGTATTGGAAGTTTTGCGGCGGGGTGGCGGTGAAATGTGGATGAATGATTTGCTGAGAATTTGCAGCGCAAGTTCTTCGGTTGTCAAAAATTTGGAGCAAAAAGGTAGTGTTGTAATTGACCAAAGGGAAGTGCTCAGGGCCGATCGCGGAATTGCTCAATTACCCGATGCGCCAAAAAAATTAACTCATTTTCAAGCTGAAGCTTTAGCGTTTATTAACAGTTTTTCGGGATTCCGTCAAGTGCTATTGCACGGCGTTACAGGTTCTGGTAAGACTGAAGTGTATTTGCAGGCGATCGCCCCAATCCTCGCCAGCGGCAAATCCGCCCTCGTACTCGTTCCCGAAATCGGGCTCACACCGCAACTTACAGACAGATTCCGCGCCCGTTTTGGCGAGCAAATTTGCGTGTACCACAGCGGGCTATCCGACGGCGAACGTTACGATACATGGCGTCAGATGCTGACTGGAACACCGCAAATTGTCATCGGCACGCGATCGGCCATTTTCGCGCCATTACCTCACCTCGGCTTAATTATCCTCGATGAAGAACACGACAGCAGCTTCAAACAAGACCAACCAGCGCCCTGCTACCACGCCCGTACTGTTGCAAAATGGCGCGCCGAATTAGAAAATTGTCCGTTAATTTTAGGTTCCGCAACGCCAGCTTTAGAGACATTGGTGGGGACGCGCCGAGATTATAACTCGTTACCAACTATCCATTATTTATCATTACCAACTCGCATTTATTCCCGCCCGATGCCGCCTGTGGAAATAGTCGATATGCGCCAAGAATTGCGGCAAGGGAACCGCTCAATTTTTAGCAATTCCCTGCAAAATGCCCTGGAACAATTGCAAGCAAGACAACAGCAAGGTATTCTATTTATTCACAGAAGAGGACACAGCACGTTTGTCTCTTGTCGGAGTTGCGGCTACGTGATGGAATGCCCGAATTGCGATGTTTCTCTTTCTTATCACCACATCGGGGAAGGAAGCGCGGAAATTTTGCGTTGTCACTACTGCAACCACACGGAACGACACCCTCAAAACTGTCCTGAATGCAGTTCTCCTTACTTCAAAAACTTCGGTAGCGGCACCCAACGAGTGGAACAGGAATTAACGAGATTGTTTCCTGAATTGCGGGCGATTCGGTTTGATAGCGACACTACTAGAAATAAGGGCGACCACCGCCGATTGTTAACTCAATTTGCTAATGGGGAAGCTGATATTTTGTTGGGTACGCAAATGCTGACGAAGGGGTTAGATTTAGCTGGAGTCACATTGGTGGGAGTTGTGTCGGCTGATGGGTTGCTGAATTTATCGGATTATCGGGCTAGCGAACGGGCTTTTCAAACATTAACTCAAGTGGCGGGCCGTGCGGGGAGAGGTGACGATCCGGGGCGGGTAATTATCCAAACTTATACTCCCGAACATCGGGTAATTCAAGCGGTGAGGCGACACGAATATGCGGGTTTTGTGGAGACGGAATTAGCAGAAAGGGCGGCGCTAAATTATCCACCTTCGGGGCGGTTGATTTTGTTGCGGTTGAGTAGTGTTGATGCGGCGGAAGTTGCGGTGACTGCGGTACAATTGGCGTCTGTTTGTCGCGAATATATCGATCGACTTTCGGTGACTGGCTGCGAGATGTTGGGGCCTGCACCGGCGGCGATTATGCGGGTTGCAAATCGCTATCGGTGGCAGATTTTGCTGAAGTTACCTGTGGATGAGTCTGTGGATTTGTCGGATTTGATCGGGTTGCGCGATCGCACGTCGCGTTCTGTTAGTCTAACTATTGATGTCGATCCGTTGAATTTTGGTTGATTGGGGATGGATAAGTGCGATCGGGCACAGGAGAGGGCGGGCACGGGGCACCGCCCCTAGGATTATTTTGGGGTAGGGAAACGGCATTGTCATGTCCTCTGTTATATCAATTCCGGTTGCATTGGCATGATTTAACCGCAGAGAACGCAGAGAACGCAGAGTCAGAGAAGAGAGAGATGAATAATTCCGATCAAGGGCGGATTGGATATTACTTAAACATCCGGGTTGTGCCACTCTCGCTCGATTTTTTCTAAATCCTTCGCGGCTCTCAATTGTTGAAATATTTGATGGGCTGTGTTGTAATGTTGTTGGGCAAGTTCTGGGTTGTTACGTTTGCGTTCAAGTCTTGCTAAATCGTAGTTGGCATCGGCAATTTTGCTAGGTTCTCCTAGTTCTTCTAACTTCGCTAAAGACTCTTTTAAAAGGGGTTCTGCTGCATTCAAGTTACCCCTAAGCATCTCAATTTCTCCCAAACAACCGATCAAACTTGCCATACCAGAGCGATCGCCCAATTTTGTCTTAAATTCCAAACATTGTCGGTACAATTTCTCAGCTTCATCCCAATTGCCGAGATTTTTCTCTATATTTCCCAATAGTCCCCAACAAATTGCCATACCAGACCGATCTCCTAATTCTGTCCTTAATTGCAAAGATTGCTGATACAATATCTCCGCTTTATCCCAATTGCCACGTCTTAACTCGATATCTCCCAATAGCTCCCAGCAAGTTGCTATACCAGAGCGATCTCCCAATCCTCTCTCAACTTCCAAAGATTGCCGGTACAATCTCTCCGCTTCATCCCAATTGCCGCGATTTCGCTCGATATCTCCCAATTGTCTCCAACAAGTGGCCATACCAGAACTATCTCCCAATTCTGTCTTAAATTCTAAACATTGTCGGTATAATCTTTCAGCTTCATCCCAATTACCACGCTTTAGCTCAATATCTCCCAATACTCCCCAACTACTTGACATAACAGAGCGATCGCCTAATTCTGTCATAATTTCCAAACATTGTCGGTATAATCTCTCGGCTTCATCCCAATTGCCACGCCATCGCTCAATATCTCCCAATTGTCCCCAACAAGTTGCCATGCCAGAGCGATCTCCTAATTCTGTCCTTAATTCCAAACATTGTCGGTACAATCTCTCAGCTTCATCCCAATTACCGCGATTTCGCTCAATATCTCCCAATTGTCCCAAACAAGTTGCCATACCAGAGAGATCGCCCAATTTTGTCATCAATTCCAAAGATTGCCGGTACAATCTCTCCGCTTCATCCCAATTGCCACGCTTTAGCTCAATTTCTCCCAATAATAAACTAATTATCATAACAAAGGGAACATCTGGCAATTCACTGAATTTTTCTAAAATTTGTTGATAATACCACTCAGCCTCATTCAGATTCCACATTTCTTTTGCTACCCATCCTAACAGTAAATAGGCAATAGCTTGCAAGTAAATATTCCCTACTGCTTGTGCAATCTCTAAATATTCCTGATAAAAAACCTTTGCTTGTGACCAATCCCGCAACTTCTGAAAGACATTACCCAAACCATATAAAGCATTAGCTTCCCCGTGGCGGTTTTCCTGTTTGCGGGCAATTTCCAGCGATTTTTGATAGGCATTCACTGCCGCCAAAAATTGTTGCTCTTGCTGATAAGATTCTCCCAATCCCTGGTATACTTGAGCTTGCAGCGCTAAATTTTTTGTTTCAACAGTCAACTCCAATGCTTTTTCTAAATATTCTCTCGCTTTAGCTGGCTTTTCTTGACTGAGATAAGCAACTCCTAATTGATGTAAAATGTTGCTGCAAGCACTAGGATTTTTTTCAGAACCAGAATGGCTCGGACTGTATTCCATCAACAAAGACTCTAAAAGTTCTATTCTTTCTTTCTTCTCCGGTGGGTTTAATGTCCTAAAAATTTTTTCCAGATCGAGAGTTCGAGCAACGGCTTCATCTCTAGTAGCTTGAGTAGTTTTAAACAGAAATACACCCGATCGCCACGCCCAAAAATCCGGTGCAAACTTCGCCAAACGAGTAATTGCATAGTCCGGCAAAACAAACAGCATCGGATGGGGAACGCTGGTTTTATAAGCATCTCGTACCCAATTAAGGTCTTGTAATACCGGAGGATATTCGTCAAATTTGCCGATCGACTTTTCCAATCCCCGCACAATTAAAACTAATTTTTTATTTGGTTCTCGCTGAATAGTAGGTAAAATTTTGATAATTTCGTCTCGAAGAAAGCGCACATTTTCATCAAAACTCAAAACTTCAAATTGAGTTTCTTGAGAAATAGGATGATTTTTCAATCCCTCAATTAGCAAATCAGCTTCCGTATTAAAATTAACTTCGACAAACCCAATTGTAAACTTTTCTGAAAAATCAACAAACGTCAACAGTTGAGGAAATACCTGCGGATTTCGCGATAGAAATCGCCTAATTTCTAAATCTCTATTATTCTGGGTTGACATTAGATTCTCTCGCATCTCGAAGAGCTTTTTTGAATTCTTCACTTTGCTTTACTACCGGATTCGGATAGTTCCATCGATTTTGGCCGTTGTATTCCAAAACCGAAGTATTGAATAACATTAATTGACCGACATCATCTTTAGTAATATTTTTCGTCAAACAAACTTCAGCTAAAACTGGGTAGTGACTTTGCGGAATAAACCGCTCAAAATTAAATTGCTCTTGTTTAATTGCATAAATAACATCTTCAGCATTTATTTTATCATGCTCGTTAGTGCTGGCAGTTAAACAAGCCGTCTGCATCATCTGCATGAGTTGGCGAACGTGACCCCCGCTGGCTTTTGCCAATTCCAGCAATTGTTCGCGAGACTCAAAAATTTTGTCAACTTCAACCCGGCGCTCGATTAAACTAGCCATAGTATCTAAGCCTGCTTGGTTGTAATTTAAGTCACAATCATCTCGATTCAACTCATAGATATTGACCATCGGGACAATGTGAGGATTGCCAAAATTATTATTGAGATTTTTAGTAGAATAAAGAACTGAAAGGGGTACTGTATAAACGATAGTACAATCTAATTGTTGAAGTTGAGCCCCATAATCAAAGAATAAATGATTCGCCACCTCTGGAGGAACGCGGTCTAAATTGTCAAATATAATCAAAAAACCCTTATATTTGGAATTTTTTTTTCGCAGTTTTTTGACAGCATCATTTAACAGTAAGTTGATATCGGCTTTTAATCTAGAAATATCTTTTTCTAAAATTTGACGAATTGTTTTTTTCTGCTTATCAGAACCTTTAATTTGTGCCAGTAACTTTACCAACAACTTTGCTAAAAATGGAGCTTCCGGCCCCAAAGTTGCTTCTCCTTCGACACTTACGGAACTTTCAACACTTCGTTCTGTTTCTTGGGTGACATCCTTAAACCAAGCCTCAAAATTCTCCATCAGCCGAGGATCTAATTTCAGACCCAGCCGACGCATTTCAAACTCAACTTGCTTAATGGTGATCAAATAAAAATCTGTATAACCGACATCATTAATATCTGTCTCTTCGTTGACCTCCAGATAAATGACGCGATAATCTTTTTCCCACTCCTTTTGAATTCGCTTCAATTCGGTACTTTTGCCGCAGCCACGATGTCCTGTAAACAGGATTGTGGTATATTTTTCGGCTTCTTGAAAATCTAAACGGGTATTCACACTTGCGATCGCTGTTGTTTTGCGAACGCCTGATAAGTTAACATAATAGCGATCGAGGTCATCGCCTTCTAAGGGTTCGACATTACAAAGTTGATAAGCAGTTTTGAGGGTAGTGGCGCGGTTGATAGGATGAGTAGTCATATATTTTTAATTTAGTAGATGTATTGCAGGAAACCCGAACAATTTATCAAAATTATGTTGTTTATTTGTTTCTATTTTATCACAATAGATTCGTAGTGAGGATTAGAGTCCTGAGAAAAGAAAAGATTTTAGTCTTTACTACAAACCAATGGAGTCAAGGTAGGGAAACGGCACTGCCGTATCCTCTATCCGTCAATTCAAGGTAGGGAAACGGCACTGCCGTGTCCTTTATCTTGTCAACAATCGCGTTAAGACAGGCCAAGGACACATCATTTCACAAGTCAAGGACACATCATTTCACAGGCCAAGGACACATCATTTCACAGGCCAAGGACACGGCAGTGCCGTGTCCCTACGGCATTTCACAGGTCAAGTATTAAGGCAAATCAGTCTCACCCATCAAATAAAGATCGCACTCCCGCGCCACACCGCGCCCTTCATTAATCGCCCAAACCACCAAACTCTGACCCCGGCGACAGTCTCCCGCCGCAAAAACTCCCGGAATACTGGTTGTATACTTTTCGTGCTCCGCCTTCACATTGCTGCGCGCGTCGCGTTCCAATCCCAGCGCATCCAGCAGCGGCTGTTCCGGGCCCAAAAAGCCCATCGCCAGCAACACAAGCTGCGCCGGCAACACTTTCTCGGTGCCCGCGATTTGCTTAGGAATGAACTGCCCGTTCTCGTTTTTCGCCCACTCCACCTCAACAGTGTGTACCGCTTTGACGTTGCCGTTTTCGTCGCCCTCAAACTTGGTAGAGGTGGTGAGATAGCCGCGCGGATCATCGCCGAATTTGGCGGCCGCTTCTTCTTGGCCGTAATCCAAGCGGTAGACTTTCGGCCATTCCGGCCAGGGATTGTTGGCGGCCCGTTCCGAGGGCGGTTTGGGCAAAATTTCAAGCTGTACCAGGCTTTTGCAGCCGTGGCGGATGGAGGTGCCCACGCAGTCTGTCCCGGTGTCGCCACCGCCGATAATCACGATATCTTTGCCTTCGGCGGAGATGAAGTTATCGTTGGTGCTCTTGTCTAAAACTGCTTTGGTGTTGGCTGTCAAAAAGTCCATCGCGAAATGGATGCCTTTTAATTCCCGCCCTTCGATTCCTAAGTCGCGGGGTTTTGTCGCGCCAGTACACAGTACAACGGAGTCGTATTCTTTTAGCAGTTGTTCGGCTGGTAAGTCTTTCCCGACTTCGGTGTTGCAGACAAAGGTTACGCCTTCGGCTTCGAGGACTTTCAGGCGGCGCATCACGACTTGTTCTTTGTCTAGCTTCATGTTGGGGATGCCGTACATTAGCAGGCCGCCGGGGCGATCGGCTCTTTCGTATACAGTTACCAAATGACCTGCTTTGTTCAGTTGCGCCGCAGCCGACAAACCGGCGGGCCCGGAACCGATGACGGCGATTTTTTTACCAGTACGTTTGGCGGGGGGTTCGGCGGTAATCCAGCCTTCATCCCAGCCTTTGTCGATAATCGAGGCTTCGATGTTTTTAATCGTGACTGGCGGGTTGTTGATGCCGAGCACGCAAGCGCCTTCGCAGGGGGCGGGACAGACTCTGCCGGTGAATTCCGGGAAGTTGTTGGTTTTGTGGAGTCTGTCTAGGGCTTCTTTCCACAATCCCCGATATACTAGGTCGTTCCATTCGGGGATAAGGTTGTTGATCGGGCAGCCGCTTGCCATGCCGCTGATGATGCTGCCGGTGTGGCAAAATGGAATGCCGCAGTCCATGCAGCGCGCGCCTTGGCTGCGGAGTTTGTCTTCCTCCATCGGTAGGTGAAATTCGTCCCAGTTGTGGACTCTTTCGACTGGTGAGAGTTCGGAGGGCAATTCGCGGAGGAATTCGATAAAGCCTGTTGGTTTTCCCATAGTGCTGTTTTGGTTAGAATTTACTATTCTGGTAGTTTTTCAAAGGTGAAGCTTGTATGCTTCTGAACTAACTATTATCATCTCAATTGTGGGCGATCGCAGTTCAGATTGAGCAATTTCTGAAATCTTCTATATCGCCGGGAGTCGGGGAATATCGATCGACAGCAAAGAAACCGGGTTTTTACAGAGATTAAAGGTTTTGATGCAGTATTTTCGCAAAAAACCCGGTTTCTGCCTAATTTCAGCATCGCTGCCACCAGTTTCCCACTCAAATGCAACTGCTGCTGGGCCGCGATGCTAACGCTGATGCCAATACGCTTGGGATTCAGACAGTCCCGAAGGCAAAACGAGAGTGAAAAACAGATACTGCGATTGCTTCGTTCCTCTCTTAGGACAAAAAAAGCGTTAACGCTAGCGGGTTAACTCGGACAGCCCGCCAACATCAACTTTCCAGCGCAGTCTCCATCAGCGGGGTCTGGAAATACGATACAAAAAGTTATAGCCGTTGCAAAATATTAATTTTACGATATACTACTGTAAATCTTTGAGATATAGTGAAGTATAGTCTGTATCATATATGTGACAAGTAATTGCCTAGAGTTATGTAGCCCTGAAATCACTATATTATGAAAGAAGTTCGCCTCACAGACCTTGATGAATTAGCTCTTAAAGTAAGAGATAGAACAGCACGTTCTTATATTTTGGAAGCAATAGATGCATATCGGGGAGGCGCATACCGTTCATCGATCGTATCAACGTGGATTGCAGTCACTTTTGACATTATTTCAAAAATAAGAGAGTTGGCAAGCCAAGGCGATCCGATGGCACAAGATTTTATAAGCAAATTAGATAAGGCTATTGCAAATGAACACCTTCCACTGCTTCAGAAAACAGAAGAAGATTTATTGAAAACAGCAACGGCTGATTTTGAATTTTTGTCAAACCAAGAACAGACTGATCTTACTCTCCTGAAGAAGGATCGAAATCTTTGCGCTCATCCCGCATTTGTAGCTGAAGAAATGCTATTTGAGCCTGAGCCAGAAAGGGTTCGGATGCACATAGTTCATGTTGTTAAACATCTTTTACAGCATCAACCCATACAGGGAAAAAGCGCAATTGAAAGAATCGTAAGGGACATCAAAACCACCTCATTCCCACCCACATTAGATACAGCCTGTGTCTTTCTGAATTCTAGATATCTTGATCGTGCAAAAAAAACATTAATTGAGAATCTTATATTTTTGCTTCTAAAGGCTATTCTGCGTGGAGATTTACCTGATCTGCCATTAACTTATTCAAGACAGATGATCCAGGGCTATTTCATTCTGGTTGAGTAGCTGATATGATAATAAAGTATTGTAGTCATTCACATGATATGTCATGTCT
>NZ_JAUBVX010000092.1:0-13101 GCF_036706065.1 Microcoleus sp. A2-C3
ACCCCCCTTAAGAAGGGGGGGACAAGACTCTTCTCAAAGTCCCCCTTCTTAAGGGGGATTTAGGGGGATCTCCGGGGCGGAAAAATTGTTAACTGAACCTATTTTGTTATCATTCTCGTAATCTCGGCTTGATCCCCCCTAACCCCCCTTAAGAAGGGGGGGACAAGAGTGTTCTCAAAGTCCCCCTTCTTAAGGGGGATGCGAGGGGGATCTCCGGGCTATAAAAATTGTTAACTGAACTTGTTTTGTCATAATTATTGTAATCTCGGCCCGGAGATCCCCCCTAACCCCCCTTAAGAAGAGGGGGACAAGAGTTCAACCGCCGAGTCTTCTCAAAAATATTCACTGTCAACTGTCAACTGTCAACTGTCAACTGTCAACTGTTAAAATCGCCCTGCTAAATTAGCAACAATTAATCCTAATTGAACGGGCTTTACAGGCTTAGCAATATGTGTTTGAAAACCCGCTTCGATCGCCCTTTCGCGTTCTTTATCGCCAGCATACGCAGTCAGCGCCGCCGCTGGGATTTCCCCTCCGGCTGACGCAGCAAGGCTTCGCACTTCTCGAATCAAGAAATACCCATCTTCCTCCGGCATCGCGATATCCGAGATTAGCACGTCATATCTACCCGGATGCTCAGTCAAAGCAGCCATCGCACTTCTAGCAGATCCAACTGTCAAAACCTCCGCCCCGTAGCCTTTCAGCACAAATTCTAAGAGTTCGCGGGTATCAGCCTGATCATCCACAACTAAAACCTGCAAACCATCCAAAGAAGGGACACCATCACTCGATACATTCACAGGCGCAGCCAATACAGTTGGCTCTAAATCGATCGCCCCTGTCAACACTTCAGACAACTCTCGCAACGGCAATCTCAGAGTGATTGTAGTTCCTTGTCCCTCACCCGGACTCTCTGCTTGCACCGTTCCCCCGTGCAATTCTACCAGATGACGCACGATCGACAAACCCAATCCCAGCCCTTGACTAGCCTTAGTGCTGCTAGAATCGCCTTGATGGAAACGATCGAAAATATACGGTAAAAATTCGGCCCGAATGCCTTTTCCCGTATCGCTGACTCGGAGCCCGGCGTGATTGTCGATCGACTCCAACGCAATTTCCACCCGTCCCCCGGCTGGAGTAAACTTAATCGCATTAGATAGCAGATTCCACACAACTTGTTGCAAGCGAGCAGCATCGCCTAAAACAGTCGCAGAACTCAACTGCGAAACAATTTGAATGTTTTTGGCATCCGCTGATAATTGCACCCCGTCAATCGCACCTTGCACCACCAAAACCAGATCGATCTGAGTGGTATCGAGAGCCAGCTTGCCACTCGTAATCCGGGAAATATCCAGCATATCTTCGATTAACTGAGATTGCGCGATCGCGCTCCGCTCGATCACCTCTAGAGCGCGAGTAACGGCTGCTGGATTCAACTTGCCGGATTGCAGCAGTTGTGCCCACGCCAGGATCGGAGTCAGGGGATTGCGGAGCTCGTGGGAGAGATTCGCCAGAAATTCATCTTTAGTACGGTTGGCGGTTTCTGCCTGTTGGCGGGCTAACTGTTCCTGCTCCAATAACTGCGATCGTACTGTCTCAAACTGCTTGCGATCGGTGATATCCTCGATCGACAACAAAATCATTAAAGCTTGGTCTTCTCGTTCAAGTTTACAAGCATTCAGCAGCATAGTTTTCTGCCCGATCTGCTCAAACAGGTGCTCCAACTCAAAGTTTTCAAGCTGAACATCACTAACCAGAATATCTTCCAAAATCCATCGCAATTGGGGGATATTCCACTGCCCGTTCCCTAGCTCAAACAGCGAAGATTTTGATGTATCTGAGAATGAAACCTCAAAGGTTTCATAGAACGATCGATTTGCTTTATTCACTCGGAAATCAGCATCTAGCGCGACTAAAGGCGTTTGCACAGTTTCCACGATGGTTTCAGCGTAGTTGCGGGCATCCTCTAAGGTTCTGGCACTGCGTTTAAGAGCATCAATATCAATCAAAACCATTACCACACCGTCAATTTGGTTTTCCGTTGTGCGATAAGGACGAATGCGGAGGTTGTACCAATATCCCGCTTGAGTTTGAACTTCTTGTTCTTTCGTCTGGAGAGTATCAATCACCTCCAAAATCATCTGTTCCAACTCAGGAACGTCAAGAGTCGATCGGATATCGCTAAAAGGTCGTCCAATATCTGTGGCAATCAGATTAAAAAGTCCCTGCGCCGTTGGCGTAAAGCGTCGAATATGTAAATCGTTTGCCAGCATTAAGACTGGAATATTGATACTAGCCAGCAAATTTGTCAGATCGTTATTGAGCTGGCTTTGTTCAAGATATCGGCTCCGAAGTTCCTCGTTAGTGGTGGTGAGTTCTTCGTTAGTAGCTTGAATCTCTTCTTTGGCAGTTTCTAGCTCCTCGTTGGTGCTTTGCAACTCCTCATTGCTCGATAGGATTTCTTCGTTGGCAATTTTGAGGTCTTGGTTGAGATTTTCCTGCTCCTCGATCAGCGATTGCAGGTGCGCTTGAGCAGCATTTTTTTCTTGGTTGGCCGTGGCAAGTGCCTGCCTCAGCCGCTCATTTTCAGGATCTAAATCACCTTGCTCGCCGTTTTGGGAAGTGAGGGTACAGAAGTTGAGAGCCGTGGGTGCAGCCTCTTCAAATAGCACCACAATGTAGCGTGTTTCGACAGCCTGTGGCTGGAACGGTATCACCTCAATATTGACGATAGTCGATCGCCCGCCCCATTCAACCGATACTTCTTCTTTCCTAACAGTCGCGTTCTGCGTTTGTGCCTGATAAATCGCGGTGCGAAGATCGAGCAGCAAGCCTTTCCTTGCCATTGTCAGCAAGTTTAAGTCCGGCGTTCCGGCTGCCACTTTAAAGTAAGGATCGATGTCTCCCCGCACTTGCAGGATTTTCATCTGCTCGTTGACAACCACACTGGCTGGGGCATAGCGATTCAAAATCAGTTGTTCAGTTTCTCGCTGCAAGTCAAAGCCATTCATCAAATTTCCATTCACTCCCTGCCGTTCACCTACTTTAGCGACTGGATAGGAACTCGGCGTAAACGAAAAAGTGGGACGAGTCGCAGTCAACTTTTTAGCATAAATTTTAGACTTTTTATCCACTGAACTAAACAAGTATGAATATTTGCCGGTACTCTCAGAAGTGCCTAACAGCAGAAACCCTGTTGGGTTAAGACTGTAATGAAAAATCGGCATCACTTTTTTTTGCAATGATTCTCCCAAGTAGATCAGCACATTGCGACAGCTAACTAAATCGAGATTGGAAAAAGGCGGGTCGCTGCCTAAGTCTTGTCGGGCAAATACACACATTTCGCGGATAACTTTGCAGATTCTATAGCTACCTCCTACTTCGGCGCGAATAAAGAAGCGTTGACGGCGCTCTGGTGAAATGTCTACCATCTGGTTTTCTGAGTAGGAGCCAGACCTCGCTTTGCCGATCGCGGTCTCGCTAATATCTGTGGCAAAAATCTGGATCGGTGGCGGAATAACTCGATCGCCCAAAAACTCTAACAAACAAATGGCGATCGAATAAACTTCTTCACCTGTGGAACATCCCGCCACCCAAATCCGAATCGGAGCTTCTGCCGATTTATTTTGGGTAATCGTGGGGAAAACCAGCTTTTTCAAATTGTCAAATACTTCGGGATCGCGGAAGAAACTGGTAACGTGGATCAAGATTTCTTCATACAAAGCTTTGATTTCATCCGAATGGTGTCGCAGGTGTTCGGCGTAATCATCCAATGTCTCCAGCTTGTACAATACCATCCGCCGCTGGATGCGTCGAGCGATCGTGGTGCGTTTGTAGTGGCTAAAATCAACGCCTGTGGTCGATTTTAGCAGTGCAAAAATAGTTGCCAGGGCATCTCCCTGTTCGGGCGATTCCTCAATTATTGTCAGGGGAAGCGGGGAAGTGAGAAGGGGATTGCGACTGTAGTTTGCCAGTTCCTCGGCAATTTTTTCCGGTGGCAGAACAAAATCGACATTTCCTGTAGCCACAGCGGTGTTAGGCATACTATCGAATTTTGCCGTGTCTTGACATTGAGCAAAAGTCATGCCTCCGGCTGCTTTGATTGCCTTGAGTCCCAGTGAACCGTCGCCGTCTCCCCCGGATAATACTACGGCGATGGCTTTGTGTCCGCGATCGATCGCCAATGATGTAAAAAACGCATCTCCCGGCATATATTTGCCATAAATCTTCTCGCGGGGTGATAGTTGCAGCACGCCTTTAGATAGCACCATTTTGGTGTTTGGCGGAATGATGTAGACTTGATTCGGCTCTACAGCTACGCCGTCTTTTACCTCACTAACAGGCATTTGCGTTTCTCTGGCGAGAATCTCGGTCAGCAAACTCTTGTGATCGGGCGCTAAATGCTGAATCAGCACAAACGCCATACCCGTATCTACTGGTAAATGGCTGAGTAGCCCCGTAAATGCTTCCAACCCTCCTGCTGAGGCGGCAATCCCCACAATCGGAAACGCGGCATCGGTTGTGGCTAATTGTTCGCTGTCGAGGGCGGCTGGGGCGATCGATTCGGGTGTATTTTCTGGAGAGGATTGATGAGGAGTCATGATTTTAAATCCTGTACCGCAGCTATTTCGCAGCAAATATATCTGTTGAGCGCGCGGCTGAGTAATTCGGACTATTCTGATTAGAACTTAAGTTAGTACAATTACGCAAGTAGCTTAAGGATGAGGTGTAGCTTGGGAGCGATCGAATTAAGGCGATCGAAGAACTGTATCTGCTGTTGCGTAAATTACCAGGAGAAGCGGGAAATAACCAGTATATCTGCTTACCTTATTAGCTTTTTTTAGCAAGCAGTTCAGCAGACAGGGCGATTACTGATTCAGTATTAATTTTAGCAGTAAAAGCGACTTGTGCGCCTTGTATCCCTTTTAAATCTTCAACTCGTCTTTGAATTTCGGAAACTCCAGCAGCTTTTAATGCTGTTAAAAATCCCTGGTCATGATAAACATCTTCGGAAAACGAAACTTCGTCACTTTTAGAAAGATTTTGAATGCGGGCCGCTTTGTTGACTGTCGATCCAAAATAGTCGATCGAATTATTAAGATTTACGAGCAAAGCCGTCCCTCGGTGAATGCCAATTCTGACTTGAATCCACTCTTCTTGTTGGCGAGTTGAGTTGTACTCTCTGAAACTAGCCACAGCAGCAGCCGCTGCCATAATTGCTTGTTCGTTGCTGATAAAGGAAGCCATAACGGCATCGCCGATAGTTTTAATGACTTTACCGCCAAATTTCTCGATCGACTCAAAGAAAATTTCAAAATGGTCGCGCACAATATTGTAAGCTTTAGTATCTCCCAGCGTTTCGTACATTCTGGTAGAACCGGTAATATCGGTAAACATAATAGTAATCGCCCGAATCTTGACTCGCTCTCTTTCCGATATTACTCGATCGCCAAACAAACGCTTGTAATCCGGGTGATGAAGCAGTTGCATTCCTGACAGCCGCAGGGGCAGTTGTTCTAATGTCAATTCATCGGGCAATACATCGGAATGCAAAATCAGCCCAGACAAATTGTGTTCGGTATTAGTTAGTTCTATTTTCACTTTTCCCGGACGCACTTTCAGCTCTTTTTTGTCAAAATCTTTGCCCGCTAACTGCTTGAGTTGAATTTCTTGGATGTCTGCGGTTTCTTCGCCTTCAACCTGTAAAATCCCTTTAGCTAAAGTGAGGGGACAGCAGTAGCGATATCGACCGTTTTCTAAGGTGACAGTCTCGGATTCGGTGCAGTAGAGAGGCGTTACCAGTTGCAGTTTGTTCTGGAGTACCGGAGGCGGAGAGCACACGGGCCGCAGTTGCGGGTCTTCGATTTCTTTGTTGAGGGAAAAAGTAACTTCGACGCGATCGAGCAAATCAATTTTAAACTCGCGATCGCACATCGGGCAAAAAGACATTTCCGATGTGTCTGCCAAATCCTTAAATTCCTCTGCTATCATGTTGCAGTGGGGACAGTGGATGTCCCAGTGCAAGTCGAAAGCACCGGCGTTTACTCCGTGCAGAAATTCCGAAGTAATTCTTTTAACATTCTTGACTGTATCGCCTGCTACGTAGTAAGGGTTAATCCGCAATCTCTGCAAAATGTGGGAACCGATTAACCAGTTTTCGATTTGGTCGATCGTTCCTTTGCTCGAATTGGGACGTTTTTTAAGCTGTTTAAGTTTTTCTTTTAATAGTTCGATATTCATTATCAGCTTGCCTTTGAGCGTCAGGGCAAGAAATTTCTAAGCATTTTGTTGTATGATTTGCTCGTCTGGTCTGTTCTTGCCTGAGAATTCTGATGAGTTTGCACCTGTGCGGATGTCCCTGATGTGTTTATAAATCTTAACAAATTATGAGGCTAAAGGCGATGTTTATTTAGGCAGAGCGATGATGCTGCCTTTTTTTATCCAAAGAGCGATCGTTGCATCTATCTACAGGAAGATGTTAAATAATTGGTAGTTGGTAATTGGGAATTGGTAATTAGTAATTGGGAATTGGGAATTGTCAACCACTAAGCAGCGACTAATTAGTAATTAGTAATGACTGCTGTTCGCGAGCGGGGACAGCACTTCTGACTAATGACTAAGGCTTAATGATATCCTGTCCGGTCAATTACCCCGACTACAAACCAATCTTAGTATGGTCATTCGAGCGGACATGATATGACTACTTACTAATGACTAATTACTAATTACTAACTGCAAAAAAAAAGAGGGAATTTTCCCTCTTTTAATCACAGTGACGGCGATGTTATTCGACCGTTGTAGAAGGAACTTCTTCCTCTACTACTTCCGGTGCGGCTTCTGCTGCGGCTTCTGCTGCGACTTCCGGTGCGGCTTCTGCTGCGACTTCCGGTGCGGCTTCTGCTGCTACTTCGGGTGCGGCTTCGGCTGCTACCTCTGGTGCGGCTTCTGCTGCTACTTCGGGTGCGGCTTCTGCTGCTACTTCGGGCTCATCCTCTTCCATTGCTGAGGGCACATCTTCGAGCATTTCGTCGGAGATATCATCATCAGCATCAGTTGAGTCTACAGGAACATCTATGCCTGCTTTAGCTTGCTTTTGAGCGAGCATTTTCTCCCGGAACTTAGCTGCCATTTCTTCAGCTTTTTCATAAACCAATTCGCGATTTTTGACCATCGCGCCCGGTTCCGGTTCCAACTGCTTGGTGGAGAGAGAAATCCGGCCTCTCTCAGCATCCAAGTCAATGATCATCACTTTCACTTCGTCGTTGACATTAAACACGCTATGAGGCGTATCGATGTGGTCGTGCGAAATTTCTGAGATGTGCAGCAAGCCGCTGACACCACCGATGTCGATAAACGCACCGTAAGGCTTGATACCGCGTACTGTACCGATGACCACTTCCCCGACTTCGAGGCGGTTCATCTTGCGTTCGACTAAGGCGCGACGATGACTCAACACTAGGCGGTTGCGGTCTTCGTCTACCTCTAAGAATTTTAATGGCAATTCTTCGGCGACTAATTCTTCCTTCGGTTTGCGGGTACTGATGTGAGAACCGGGAATAAAGCCTCGCAAGCCTTCAATTCTGACAAGTGCGCCGCCACGGTTGGTGGCAAATACTTGCGATCGCACAGTAGCATCTTCTGCTTGCAGTTGTCGCACTCTTTCCCAAGCCCGCATATACTCGATGCGCCGGATGGACAGGGTTAATTGTCCGTCTTCGTTTTCATCGGTGAGGATGAAAAATTCTCTGGTTTCGTTTGATTGCAATACCTCTTCAGGGCTTTCGACTCGATTGATCGACATTTCCTGAATGGGAATGTACGCTGCTGTTTTAGCACCGATATCAATCAGAGCGCCCCTGGGTTCTATACTAAAAACTGTACCGGCTACTACGTCGCCCGGGCTAAAGTGATAGTCATATTTATCGAGTAGGGCTGCAAAATCTTCGTGAGTAAAGCCGATGTCTTTGACTGTGGTTTTGAGATTGACCATGCGAATAGTTTCCTAGGATTTCTCTCCTTCATGTTTTTCATTGGTGCCGGCAGATATTAGAGATTTTGGTGAAAAAGCGGTTAACTTCTTGCAAAATCTTTTACTAAAGTCAGTTTTTGCTAACTTTCCCCCGGTGCAACTGCACATCCGGGCTTGCCATTACTGTTACTCCAAGCTCTGTGTTAAAACTTTTCATCTTACACATTGCAGAGTCAAGTAGACTATTGTGACACTCTCAGGTATAAATAAACTGAGATTCTTTATGCAGCGAGCTGACTTGCTGGTGACAGGATTACTCTTGTCTAAGTAGAGGTCGCTTTTTAGAGAAGCATAAATTCCGGTATGCCCTACCGTATTTAATTAGTCACCGACCTGTATTTCAATACGGTTGAGCTAACGCTGTTTATTGCCCGGAGATCCCCCTAAATTCCCCTTAAGAAGGGGGACGAAAGAGAATACTCTTGTCCCCCCCTTTTTAAGGGGGGCTAGGGGGGATCTGGCTTAACTAAACCGTATTGACCTTTAGTTAGGTTTTGTTCAAATTTAGCTTTCCTAAACTGCAACACCTATCGGTGTGACTACGCACTCAACTAATTTAGTTGAGTTTTTACGTTGTCTAGTGATACTCAATTTTAGACCGATGATGATCATATCATACCCAGCACTGTTACTGAGAAAAAAGAACACTCGCTCGACTGAGAGTCCCTTGAGTCGATCGAACTCCGGGCCTTCCTCGCAAGACGGTTTTCCATCTCCCAGAATATTTTTCTAAATTAATTTGAGCGAACTTAGCTGGGAGTGGCGCAGGATGCGGGGCTTTGTCGGTCGCACGCATCGGCATCTGACAAATCTGGGTCAAAATCTGACGGAGTTTCTTGATTATGGGCTTCGTTGAGGGGATTTTGAAGGTGATTTAGAGTATCTACAAAATCTCGGATGCCTCGAAATTGCCGATATACGGAGGCAAAACGGACATAAGCGACTTCGCTGAGCGGGCGTAGGTGCGACAACACCAGTTCCCCAATTTCTGAGCTGGCGAGTTCTCGGAGCGATCGACCTTGGAGTTGCGCTTCGATTTCTTCGGCCAGGCTTTCTAGTTGGCCGGAAGACAAACCTGTTTTTTCGCAGGCCCGAACCAGTCCTCTGACTAATTTTGAGCGATCGAAAGATTCGCGTTTGCCGTCCCGCTTAATCACCGTAATCGGCACAAATTCTATGCGTTCGTAAGTTGTGAAGCGGTGCTGACAGCTCAAACATTCGCGCCGCCGACGGATGCTTTGACCTGATTCGGCTGAACGCGATTCGAGAACGCGACTATTTGTATGTTGGCAGGAGGAACAGCGCATGATTGCTGATTTTAACAGGCGTTGCCAGCAAATTGCCATTCATCTAACCGCGTGGGGTCTAATGAATGGCTGGACTAGAAAAATGACTCGGCACATGGCGCTGAGCAGAGGTGTCAACTTCACGTCAAACGCAGTTCTAGACTGCTGTTTGACGACTAGGCTATATCCCCCCTAGCCCCCCTTAAGAAGGGGGGGACAAGAGCGTCTTGCGTCTCCCCACTATCCGGGGGGGACAAGAGCGCCAAAGTCCCCCGACTATCAGGGGGGACAGAGTATTCTCTCAAAGTCCCCCTTGCTTTTGGGGGATTTAGGGGGATCGGGCCTCAGCTATCAACGAGAGATACAAAAGTTTTTAGACGATTGTTAACCTGACGGAACGCAGCAGGCGCATAGCTAATTATTTGCCAATCCGAGGTGGTTCCCGAAAGGCGATCGCAAAAAATATCACGCCCAAGGCTAAAGCCAGCATCAAAATGTAAGCAACACTTTCCATGTTAAATTTTCCCTATCTTCCCTTGCTATATTATTTTATCTTAATTATTGCTGCTTTTCTTATTAACTAAAAAAACCCGGTTTCTTGAAGAAACCGGGTTTTTGTGCACCGGGGAAGTTTCCCGGTGCTCTGTTTGGCGGCAGAAAACTAGATAGATTCTTCTCTTCTTGTGCTCTTGTCGCCCAGTTTTTGGAACAAGCCCCACTCGACTTGCTCTTCCAAGTCAGCCTCAACTCCAGCAAACACGTCGCGGAAAATAGTCCGAGAACCGTGCCAGATATGGCCGAAGAAGAACAGCAAAGCAAAGCAAACGTGTCCGAAAGTGAACCAACCGCGAGTTGAAGTGCGGAAAACACCGTCAGAATTCAAGGTTTCGCGATCGAATTCAAACAGTTCACCCTTTTGGGCGGCGAGAGCAAACCTCTTAACATCTAAAGGATTATTAAAGGTTTGACCATCAAATTCGCCACCGTAAAAGCTGACAGTAACTCCCGTTTGTTCAAAGCTGTATTTTGATTCAGCACGACGGAAGGGGATGTCAGCGCGAACGACTCCATCTTTGTCCGTCAAAATTACTGGGAAAGTTTCAAAGAAGTTGGGGAGTCGTCGTACCGACAAAACCCGACCTTCGTTGTCAGTAAATACTGCGTGCCCCAGCCAAGTTTTAGCAATACCGTCGCCGTTGACCATCGCGCCAGCACGGAACAAACCACCTTTAGCAGGAGAGTTGCCCACGTAGTCGTAGAAAGCCAATTTTTCGGGAATTTGCTCGTAAGCTTGTTGGAAGCTTTGGCCGGAGGCTAAGCTAGCTTGAGCTCTGCGATCGATCTCTTGTTGGAAATAGTTGCCGTCCCACTGATAGCGGGTCGGGCCGAAAAGCTCGATCGGAGTAGCAGCAGAACCGTACCACATCGTACCCGCAACCACAAAGGCCGCGAAGAACACAGCAGCGATACTGCTAGAAAGTACAGTTTCGATATTCCCCATCCGCAGGGCTTTGTAAAGACGTTCCGGCGGCCGCACGCTCAAGTGGAACAAACCGGCAATTACGCCGACTACGCCCGCTGCAATGTGGTGAGCCACGATGCCGCCCGGATTGAACGGATCGAAGCCTTCAGGGCCCCAAGAAGGCGCCACTGCCTGGACGTGACCGGTCAGGCCGTAGGGGTCGGACACCCACATTCCGGGGCCGAAAAGTCCCGAAAGGTGAAATGCGCCGAAGCCGAAGCAGAGCAAGCCGGAAAGGAACAGGTGAATGCCAAACATTTTTGGCAAGTCGAGGGCTGGTTCGCCGGTGCGGGAGTCTCTGAAGAGTTCCAAGTCCCAGAATACCCAGTGCCAGACTGCTGCTAAGAACAGTAAACCAGAGAGGATGATGTGAGCGATCGCAACGCCTTCAAAAGACCAGTAGCCAGGATCGACGTTACCTTCGCCCGTGACGCTCCAACCGTTCCAAGAACCGGTGACTCCCAAGCGAGTCATGAAGGGCAGCACGAACATCCCTTGACGCCACATCGGGTTCAGAACGTGGTCTGAGGGATCGAAAATTGCTAGTTCGTAAAGGGCCATCGAGCCGGCCCAACCTGCCACGAGGGCAGTGTGCATTAAGTGTACAGAAATCAATCGGCCTGGGTCATTTAAGACGACTGTGTGTACGCGATACCAGGGTAGTCCCATTGACTGCGGTTCTCCAAGGTGTAAGTGATGATGTCATTTTGACGGAAAATTCAGATTTTCCATCCCGAGCGGTGATGTCCGGGGTTTAAATTCTGTCTTTTGCCGAATCCTTTCTACCTTCACAGGAGGAGGTATAAAAATGAAAGTTATTTAAAGAAGTGTATCGAGTGTTAGAACCGATTGCAATATGTTCAACATTACATTAATTGTGGACTATCGATTTGGCAGCGGGCGGCGATCGTCCCGAGGCGTTCGAGAACTTGCTCGGCATCGATGAGTCTGGTAAGGGTAACGTTGCCAATATTTTTTCCCGGATCTGCCGGATCTAGAGGGGTTCCGGGTTGGACTTCTACCATGAGTACAGCGTCTTCTACGCGGTAGAGCCACATTTTTTCATTTCGATCCGAAAGGCAGAGGTTGAGCTGTTGGATATCCGGCTGTCGTCTCCAGCCGGCGACTGTCCACTCGCCGCCAACCCCCCAGACGCGCCCGACTTTCCAGCCGTCGGATAAGAAGAAATATTTCATTTGCTGTGTACGCTTATTGAGATTTTTTTGTCTAACATAGCGCAAAACTGCAACAGTACGGAATTATTGAACTGCGAAGACGCCAAGGGTGCATATAAATATTATTATTCGATCGACTATTACCTATAATATGCTATGTAAGGCATAATTGATCCAAATGACATGGAACATTGAGTTTTACTTGGATTTTTACTCTGAGTTTACCGAATTCCCCACTGATGTCAGATTAGAGCTTTTAGCAAAACTCACACTGTTACAAGAATTTGGTCCAAACCTCAAGCGTCCTCACGTCGATACTCTCAATGATTCTACCTACACCAATAGGTCGGAACTTAGGTTTCAGGCGGCTGATGGAGTTTGGCGAGTCGCTTTTGCATTTGACCCCCGCCGAACTGCGATTCTATTGGTAGCTGGAGACAAATCTGGTAGTAGTGAGAAGCGATTTTACAAGCAACTAATTAAGATAGCAGATAGTAGATTTACCGGCCATTTGAATAAGTTAATGGAGCCAGAAACAAATGACAATTAGCCTGAAGACTATTATGGAAAACTTGCCTCCCGAACAACGAGCAATAGTCGAAAAGCGATCGGTTGAATTAATGGCTGAAGAAATGACCTTGCAAGACTTACGAAAAACAAGGAAATTTACTCAAATTCGCATGGCAGAATTATTAAATGTGCGTCAAGAAAATGTCTCGCGACTCGAACGCCGTGCGGATTTGTTGGTATCTACTTTGCAAAGTTATATCGCGGCAATGGGTGGGGAGTTGTCATTTGTCGTAGAATTCAAAGATCGACCCCCCGTAAAAATTACTGGATTAACATCGATGTTTGAAGAAAGCAGCTACACTAATGGAGAGGAAGAGTTTTAATTGACGAAACTAAAACCTAATTTTGCCAGATGTCTATTCTTCAATCTAAAGTCTAAAATCTAAAATCTAAAATCTAAAATCGAATGACTGCACAAACCCCAGTACAATTCCAAGACAGTTTCGACATCATCGTAGTAGGTGCTGGACACTCAGGCTGCGAAGCCGCCCTCGCCACATCTCGCCTCGGATGCCGCAC
>NZ_JAUBVX010000093.1:0-11585 GCF_036706065.1 Microcoleus sp. A2-C3
GCGACGGATAACAAGGCGTCGATGACTGTGTTGCCTGTCAGGTGAATTCCTCCCAAAACGCCCGATCGCCCTAAATTATCTTCAGCCAGCGCTGTTGGGGCAAAATGCAGCCGTGTGAGCTGCGAAATCAACCGCCTGTTAGCCTCTTCGGGATAGGGATTGAACACGTCGTCCGTCCGCAATCCGGCTTCTACGTGACCGACTGGTATTTTCTGGTAAAATGCAGCCAAAGCAGCGGCAAACGCTGTCGTTGTATCTCCCTGAACTAAGACGATTTGGGGCTGCAATTCTTTAAACAAGGCTTCCAAACCCTGCAAGCTGCGGGATGTAATGTCGGTTAGGGTTTGCTGGTGCTGCATAATTGCTAAATCGCGATCGGCTTTTAGATCAAACATCCGCATCACTTGCTCGACCATTTCTCGGTGCTGACCGGTTAAAATTACTTGGGTGTCAAAGTTGGGTGAATTTTTGAACTGTTGAATTACAGGAGCTAGTTTAATTGCTTCCGGGCGAGTTCCTAGGACGATACAAACGCGGCGTGTGGCTTCGGGCATGGTAAAGTTGGGTATTTGAGATTTACGAGGCTGTTAAAGGCAGAAGATTTTATAGCTGGTTTGAATCGTTGGTTAATAAGATTTTTTTTGAACCGCAGAGGGCGCAGAGGGCGCAGAGAAGGGAGACAAGAGAGAAAGCCATTGGATGGGGCGGGTTTTTCAGATGGTCGGTTTGAGGCCGTTATTGTTTGTTGAACCCGCCAGTACAAAAATATTGAGATTAGTACATTTTTAATCGTTAATTGGTCATGCCCTATCGTTACATTTTATTTTACAAACCTTACGACGTTTTAACTCAATTCACTGACAACTCAGGGGAAGTTAAACGCAGAACTCTTAAAGACTATATTCCGATTCCTGATGTTTATGCGGTGGGAAGACTCGATCGCGATAGCGAAGGTTTGTTACTGTTAACCGATGATGGACAAATGCAGCATCGCCTCAGTGACCCGAAATTCGCTCATCCCCGGACTTACTTGGTGCAGGTGGAACGGGTTCCAGATGCGGGTGCGATCGCCCTTTTGCAGACAGGTGTCACCATTCAAGATTATCGGACTCGATCGGCAAAAGTGCAATTATTGTCGGCAGAACCCGAATTGCCACCCCGCGAACCCCCGATTCGAGTTCGCAAAAACATTCCGACAGCTTGGCTGGAAATGACTCTCACCGAAGGCCGCAATCGGCAAGTCCGTAAGATGACCGCAGCAGTAGGGTTTCCGACGCTGCGGCTGGTGAGAAGTGCGATCGGAAATTTGCGTCTCGAAGGCCTCAAACCCGGTGAATGGCGCGAATTAACTCAAGCTGATTTTAGATTTTAGATTTTAGATTGGGGAATTACAGTAAACAGTTAACCGCCAACAGTTAACCGTCAACAGTTAACCGTCAACAATCAACTACTTTCTAGCCGGCAAAATAAAACTTTCCTTTCCATCCCGATCTTTTTGCACCTGAGCTCCCAACTTTACAAGAGCTTGTTTCGCCCTTAGTCGCACAATTTTGTCCTTTGTTTGAGCATAAACCATGCTCCAAGCTGCAAACCGCACCGCCACGCTATCGGGATCTCGACGCAAAAACTCAGCAGTTCCTCGAAAAATCTGCGCCAATTCGCGGCCTTTCGGGGTTTGTTCCACCCAGTCAGCAGCCATTTCGTGCGATCGAATTGAGTCGGGAATGTCCCCCAATAGCAGCAATTCATCGAGAGCTTTATTTCGCCACACTGTCCACGCTTGCGGATCAATTTGCGGCGACAGGGCGCTAGTACCCCGTTCCATTAACTGCACGGCAATTTCGGGTTTTGCTTGATAAAAGGAAACAGCAACTGACAGAAATGGGTAAATTTCCACTCGCCGAGGATCGCGCCGCGTGATGATGTCAAAATATTCTTGGCTCAGATTGTAGCTGGTCACATCTCGCGCTTCGTCGTCGCCAAAATACTGCAAAAATTTGAGAAATGTCCAATCGGCAATTAAATTGTCAAACCCAAAACTAGGAAGAGTTTTGAGCATTTTTAGCCGCAGGGCTTCTTGCTGGGCTTCTTGCTGGGAGGCTTGCTTGAAACTGGCAGCAGATATGGCAGAGAGTGGCTTCTGCACCGTAGGAACGGCAACTGGGGGCATTCCGCCTAATTGCCCGATCGACTGCATGGTAATGACGCCAGCCAGCGCTGCTGCACTGATCGCTCCATTCAGGAGCAGGCTCAACCAATTACGGGAAAATTGTGCGATTTTAGCTTCCACGAGACCTTTAAATCCGAGTTTTAAATTAAGTTTATTAAAATAGAGTCATCATTGGTTGGCGATCGGCGATGAATCTCGTTAAACTATCCAAAGGGATGGTGGAGCCTCCACACAATAGTTTAAATGGTAGTTTGAGATTTTTTAGCAATATAAAATCTCAAATCAAAAATCAAAAATCGAATTGAGCCAAAATTCAATGAATCAAGCCCGCAGACGCTTTTCTATGTTACAGGCAGCCCTGTTCACTGGGGCGATGGCCACAACCGCTTCGATATCTTTACTCGTTCCTGGCCTGAGTCAATCAGTCCGCGCCGAGCTTCAAGATAGCCCCAAAGCTGTCTTAGACGAAGCTTGGCAAATTGTGAACCGAGATTATGTCGATCCCACCTTTAACAAGACTGACTGGCAAGTTACTCGCCAAGAATTGCTGAGTAAAAATTATACTTCTCGCGAAGCCGCTTACACCGCCCTCCGTAATGCCCTAGAGAAATTAAAAGACCCCTACACGCGCTTCATGGATCCGAAGCAGTACGAAGCCCTCAGGAGTCAAATCTCCGGGGAACTGACAGGGGTGGGGATGAGGCTCGAAGAAGATGAGAAAACGAAAGCGATCACGGTAGTCGAACCGATGGAAAATTCCCCAGCCCTGAAGGCAGGGGTTCAAGCTGGCGATACGATTTTGGTGATTGACGGTAAAGCTACCAAAGGCATGACTGTCGCGGATGCGGCTCAGATAATTCGGGGCGCTGAAGGCACGAAAGTCACGCTGCGGATTGCTCGTCAGGGCAAAAGCGAGTTTGATATCACTCTGACTAGGGCCAGAATTGAGGTAGCAGCGGTTCGCTACAGCCTCAAGAAGGAAGCTAACAAGAATGTCGGTTATATCCGCTTGCAAGAGTTTAGTTCCCACGCGGGCGAACAAATGCAGCGGGCGATTAAAAAGCTCTCCGATCAGAAAGCTGACGCTTTTGTGTTGGATTTGCGGGGTAATCCCGGCGGTTTGCTGTCGGTGAGCATTGATATCGCGCAGATGTGGATGGATTCTGGGGCGATCGTCCGTACAGTCGATCGCGCGGGAGGTTCTCAGGAAATGCGGGCTAACCGCACTGCCATCACTGACAAGCCTTTGGTGGTGCTCGTGGACAACAACTCGGCCAGCGCCAGCGAGATTTTGGCTGGTGCGCTGAAGGACAACAAGCGCGCGACTGTGATGGGCGGCCAAACTTTTGGCAAAGCTTTGGTGCAGTCTACGCATCCTTTGTCTGACGGTTCGGGATTGGCGGTGACGATCGCTCACTACTATACTCCCAACGGTACGGATATCAGCCACAAGGGTGTTACTCCTGATGTGAAGGTGGAAGTTACCGACGAACAAAAGCTGAAATTAGCTAACAAACCGACGTTGGTGGCGACGAAGGACGATCCTTGCTACGCGCAGGCGATCGCACTTTTGAAAACTAACGCTGCGTCTGCCCATCCCACTACTGGTAAGCAGGCTCTTGATCCTAAAAAGTAGTTGAAACTATTAGCCATTAACAATTAGTTTTAAGATAAAACCCGCACCGGCGGGTTTTGTTTTTTGTAGTTTGATTTAGCCTCAAATTGCTAGAAGATTATTTGTAATAACAGCCAACTATTTAATCCTACTATAATACTAGCCACTAACCAAGCTACCGCTTTCAGCCAAAATGGATTCACAAACTCTCCCATCAAGCCGCGATTTGAAGTAAACATTACCAAAGGAATTACGGCAAAAGGTAATTGCAAACTGAGAATTACTTGACTGAAAACCAGTAAATTAGTTGTACTGCCTTCACCGAACCAGATAATTGAGAGCAAAGCCGGCACAATGGCAACCAGTCGAGTCAGCAAACGCCGCAACCAAGGCCGCAGACGAAAATGCAAAAAGCCTTCCATCACAATCTGTCCTGCTAGAGTTGCAGTCAAAGTTGAGTTCTGCCCCGAAGCCAACAAAGCAAAAGCAAAAATTGCACTGGCAGAACCCACACCCAGCACCGGAGAAAGCAGTTTGTAGGCATCTTGAATTTCTGCTACTTCTTGATAGCCGGAAAAGTGAAATGTTGCAGCAGACAAGATCAGAATTGCTGAATTAATAAACAAAGCTATTGACAACGCTACTGTAGAATCAATCGTGCCAAATTTAATTGCTTCCCATTTTTTATCAGAAGTTTCTTCCCAAGCGCGAGTTTGCACGATCGATGAATGCAGGTAAAGATTGTGCGGCATCACAGTTGCCCCTAAAATCCCAACTGCAATATAAAGCATTCCCGGATTTTGTAAAATCTCTAGGCTGGGAACATAACCGAGTAAAACTCCTCCGGCATCTGGTTTGGCAAAAATCATTTCTGCGACAAAGCAACCACCAATAATTACAATAATCGTAATCACCAAAGCTTCGATATAACGAAAGCCTCTGCCTTGTAAAAATAACACCATTATCACATCTAATGCAGTGATGCACACTCCCCAAACTAAGGGAATGCCAAATAGCAATTGCAGTCCGATCGCACTTCCGACCAATTCAGCTAAATCGCAAGCTGCGATCGCAATTTCACAAAGTATCCACAGCACAAAATTAACTCGCGGGCTAAAATAATCTCGACAAGCTTGTGCCAAATCTTGTCCCGTTGCCACTCCCAACCGCACGCACAATGATTGCAGAAAAATTGCCATCAAATTAGATAGCAAAATCACACTTAATAGCGCATAGCCAAACTGTGCTCCCCCTGCTAAATCAGTCGCCCAGTTTCCGGGATCCATGTAACCCACTGAAACCAGATATCCAGGCCCTGCGTAAGCCAACATTTTACGCCAGAAGCCTTTGCTGTTGGGAACGGGGATGCTGCGGTGGACTTCGGGAAGGCTGGGTCTGTTTTCCGAGTGGGTCATTTGTTTTACTGTTCAAAATTTTTCATATTTTTTTCATATTTTCACAAACCCCGGTAAATTTCATCAGTCGGATGGCTCAAAATCTGGCGGATTCGCAGTACATATTAAGTTGTGTATATTTTTGGGGTTGAGCGCAGGTGCGGGCGATCGACTATGATAAGGGCGATCGCCACAAATCCATCAATCAGCGATCGTGATTTGAAAGATTTTTAAATTCGCGAGTTCCCTGATAGCCAGATAAATCTCCTAACTCCTTCAACGATTTTTCCCCTTCGTAAAACTTAGGGACTCGCGGACAAATAAAATACCAGTCATAATGGGATAATCGTGATATCCCATTTTGGTAAAGTTTCAGAACGTTGCCATGAGGGCAAATACTGTTTTAACTCATGAGGTAAAACTTTTACGCCTTTCTCATAAGTTGTCTCAATTAAGTTTACAATGGGATTAATTCCTTTCCATGTCATGTTAGATGCCCAGTTGACGGCTGTTTCAACTGAATCTAAAATAGCACCATTCCAATAATGTTCAAGTGCCGCTTGGGCAACGTTCAATTGGATTGTACTTGCTGTGATACGGCGGGTAGTAAATTAGTCTGATTCTTAAACCAATTCTTTGAGACAACTCAATGATACGTTTGATGAATTGTGTTCGATTACTTCTATTTGCTGGACCACCATCAAGGTCAATCACTAATTCTTCCAGCTCGGTGTAATCAGATTGGTTGTTTTGCCACCAATCCGTTAGACAATCGACGATAAAATCAGTGGTTTCAGCAGACTGCCCCATATAAATAGATAATTGGTCACTTTCAGTATTGAGAATTCCAAAGGGGACTAATACCGCTTGCCACTCCGTATCATGATCGTCAGCCGATTTCGGTTCGATGGTTCTCGCTTTGCCGCAAGAGTGAGAGGTTACCAATTTTGACTTTGGCTTTGGTATCGATTGATATTCGTAGAGAATTAACATCTTTATCGGAGGCTTGATTCTCTTTGAATACCTTCTCAAAAATTGTATCTGTTTCGGGGATTTTTTTCAATGGCTTGGTTTTTTGTGTTTTTTTAGGCGATACCCCATTCGATTTAAAATCGTGCCAATTGTCTGACGAGAAGGCAATTGCGAGGTGTCGTAGTTCTTCTGACTCGCTAAGGCTGATAGTACCGCCTTGGCACTGATCCGAGCATACAAAAATGTCGATTTAAACTTGGGGTCTGCCTGGGACTCGGGATCTACTAAAGAACGAATATCCGCTTCTAAATTTGGCAGTAAAATTTCACTTTTATGTCGCCCTCGCGCCCGGTAATTATCAACACAAATCAACCCAGTTCGTCGTTCATGTAAGCCCAGTTGAACGCTGAATCGGTTCCATCCCATAAATGTTTCTACTTTGCGAGCCGAACCATTAAAATAGTCTTCAGCCACTTTTGCCATAAAGTCTCGACGGCGATAGCCTGTCAGTTTCTTTGCACCATCCTTGAACGTCGATTTAACGGTTTCACTCAAGATCATTTCTCGCATCCCAATTATAGAGGTCACAACCGCTCATGTCAGATTTTTTGTTTCTTACTCTTCTAAGATAACTGGGATTATATTTAATTGCAAGCCCCTAACCGTTAATTTCCCAAGCCGGAGTCCCTTTAATCTTCGCAGCTTCGCAAAGATCTCGCCGAGCATTTTTTCCTTGAGGATTGCACTCGATATAATTGATAATGCGAGCCGCCTCTTTGCCAAAACTTGCCTTCTGCATCTGACAGTGTTCGCAGGTAAAAGAGCCATACATTTTAGCTCCCACTCTTTTTAAATGCTGTGCTAAAGCAATTTCCGAAGCACCAGAAGATGTTGTCACCTTCAAGCTAGTTTCCTTAGCAGTACCGAGATTATTCACATCTGCATAAAGACCGATCGAGGAAATCAGCACTAACATAGATACCAGAATTCCTATAAAAAATAATTGACCGATATCCTCCCACTCGCGACCGATTAATGCTAATACAAACAAGCTAATTGCAAACAAAGCAGACGCAACACAATAAATACAAACTGCTTTGATATCAACAGCCAGTACATACATCAAATGTATCCGCTCAATAAATCGGGGTAACAGCAAAAAAGAAGGTTCACAATCTAGGCACAGCATGGTAGAATATGATTCATGACGCAAGAATCATCTCCTCAAAAATTAGTAGAAACCTTACTGCAAAGCATTGAGCCATCTGACATTGCAGACGAATCATTGCGTCGTACTGTGTCCATATTGCTGAACCTCATAGAACAATTACAAGCAGAAACCCAAGAATTACGGTCAGAAAGTCAAAGATTAAAAGACGAAAATAATCGTCTGAAAGGAGAACAGGGCAAACCAGAGGTTAAAGCTAATGGGCCGAAAAAGTCAAAAGAAAACTACTCATCCGAGAAAGAGCGAAAAACACCAAAAAAACATATTAAAAGTAGTAAAAATGCTCTGGTCAAAGTTGACAGAGAAAAAATCCTCGAGTATCCCCAGGCAGAACTACCATTCGATTCAGAATTCAAGGGTTATGAAGAGGTAATAGTTCAAGACATTTTACTGAAAACAGATAACGTGTTATTCCGGAAACAGAAGTATTACTCACCTTCAGAAAAGAAAACATACATTTCACCGTTACCATCCGGCTATGATGGGGAGTTTGGTCCCGGAGTAAAAGCCTTAGTTATGAGCCTGTACTATGGAGGTAACATGACTCAAGGAAAGCTGTTAGATTTTTTAAGCAATATTGGGATTTCCATGTCAGCCGGTTATTTATCAAATCTACTGGTGAAAAAATCAGCAAATTTTCAATCAGAATTTAACGAAGTGTATTTATCCGGATTAGCAAGTAGCCCTTGGCAACACTTAGACCAAACAGCGTGTTAAAGGAGTAAATTACACGACAAATATAATTTGCAATCCATTATATACAGTTTATTCTACAACTTTAAGAAAAGACCGATTAAGCGTACTTGGAGTATTACAGAACAACCAAGGACTTCAGTTTATGATCTCTCCACTTACCTACGAGTTATTAGATAAGTTCAATGTACCCCAGAAGTGGAGCCATCAAATTAAAAGATTACCTCAAGAAATTCCGTTGAACGGTGATGAATTTAACTCTTTGCTGAATCAGCATCTGGGTTGCTTAGGCTCTCAACATCGTACCAGAATTTTTGAGGCAGCAGCAATTGCTTTTTATCATCAGCAATCCCAGATTCCGGTAATAAAAACTCTGGTCACTGATGATGCACCCCAGTTTAAATTACTCGCAGATGATTTATCTTTATGTTGGGTGCATGAAGCAAGACATTATAAAAAATTAAGTCCATTTGTTACTTGTCATCAAAAAAGTTTAGATAAGTTTCTTGATGATTTTTGGGATTACTACCGAGAATTGCTCGCTTACAGAAACTCTCCATCTGGGCTAGAGAAGCTGAGGCTAAAATCCAAATTTTGGGAAATTTTCGGCAGTCAAACTGGTTATGAACAATTAGATGAACGAAAAAAATTAACTTCTTGTAAAATATCTGAGTTGCTTTTAGTTTTGGAGCATCCGGAATTACCATTACATAATAACCCGGCAGAATTAGCTGCCAGAACAATGGTGCAGCGACGAAATATCAGCGTAAGGATTCAGGTCTAAGATTGTGGAATCAGAGAAGGCATGAAAAAGTTACAAGAATGGGCAGATAGAGCATCACGGAAAAAAGCCATTGCACTTTTACCTTGAAATCTACAAGTCTGAATCACAGATAGCAAATCAGCAGTTTGTTCAAACCGAAACATGGAGCGGGAACCGCCAGATACTTTACGGGTAGTCCTATTTAGGTAAGGATGGACATAGCTCTTTTCATGTAAGGCTTTCAGAGCTTGGAGCCAACCTTACAGACCTGAAGTATCCTGGCTTTTTTAATGTATTTGCAGCTACAAAGCCAAGACATTAACGAAATAATCAGCACTTTGAACCCTGTCCTGAGCAGATACTTGGATATTCCTACACGGTAGTAAATCAATGAACTCCAGACTGCCAAGGAATTTCAACCATCCTTACCTTTAGGGCACTACCCCATTTCTCACATCGTTTTTTGATCTCTATTGACGGTATTAACCCAAGCGTATTGGTTTATAATTCGATTCAAGTCTGAGCGACAAACTCAAAGATCCATACTTCCATTTCATAGGGCGATTATACTCATGATTTCGGCTGCGATCGCCAGATTGGATTTTTGGGGCAGTTGATCGAAAAGCAGGCTCGCGATCGAGCTTCTGATGTGGTATGGGTTGTAGCTTTACATTGTGAGAGGAGGCGTAATTGAAATGACACCTGCGATCGTCGTACTAGATACCGACAAACAACCCGTTACAGCCGCTATTTCACATCTGGTGAAACCGGGGCGCGAACAGGAATACGAACAATGGTTGCATGATGTTTCTGGAGTTGCCCAACAATTTGACGGACATTGTGGCGTTAGCTTTATCCGTCCCCATGATTCATCCCATCCCGAATATGCGATCGTCCTCAAGTTTGATTGCTACAAACATCTCAAGGAATGGATGGATTCCCCCGTCCGCCAACGCTGGATCGACAAGGTACAACCCCTGGTACAACAAGATCAAAATGTAGAAATCCTGACTGGTTTAGAGACCTGGTTCACCCTGCCAGGAAAGCTCGTTCAGCATCCACCCAAACGCTACAAAATGGCGATCTTAACCGGATTAGCGGTCTTTGTCGTAGTCCAGCTTCTGGGAGCGCTCCTTGCGCCTGCATTGACTGTTTTACCGCCATTAGTGCGATCGTTTGTGTTAACTTTGCTAACCGTTTTCTGTTTGACTTATCTGGTTATGCCCCGTGTGACTCGGTTATTTTATCGATGGCTTTATCCCAAAAATTCTTGAAATTATCGGAGGATAGTTCTATGTCAAATCCACAAGTAAAACATCCGATCCACGATCGCAATGCCCGCGGTCATACAAAAATAGGTTGGCTCGACAGTTATCATACTTTCTCCTTTGGTGGCTTCCAAGATCCCGATCGCATGGGTTTTCGGAGTTTGCGAGTAATTAACGACGATCGCGTTATTCCTGGTGCTGGATTTGCTACCCACGGACACCGCGATATGGAGATTCTCACCTACGTTTTAGAAGGAGAATTAGCCCATAAAGATAGCCTGGGAAATGGTTCGGTCATCCGTCCCGGAGATGTCCAAGTTATGAGTGCGGGTACAGGCATTCAACACAGTGAATTCAACGCTTCCAAAGATGACCCAGTACATTTTCTGCAAATCTGGATGTTACCGGATACACAAAATCTAACTCCTCGTTACGAGCAGCTTAATTTTGGATTAGAAGCAAAGCAAGGCAAATTGAAATTGGTTGCTTCTAAGGATGGGAGAGACGGCTCTGTAACGATTCACCAAGACATTAATCTCTATGTTTCGGTGCTATCATCAGGCGATCGCGTTGTGTTTGAGATGCCCAGCGATCGCTTTGCGTGGATTCAGGTAGCACGCGGCATCGTGACTTTGAACGGTGAATCGTTGCGGGAAGGCGATGGCGTGCAGATTGGTAGCACAGAAGTTCTAGAACTGACTACCGAAGCCAATGCTGAAATCTTGATCTTCGATCTGGCGTAAGTCCTCAAATGCGATCGACTTATTCATCCGCTCGTTTCAGTTATATCAAAATAAAAGCGATCGCACTTATAACAAAAATCGCGATCGCCTATTCATCATTAAACCTAGATTCACGGTATCCGATCGCACAAACAATTTTGCGAGCGACGCAACTCAGCCAATTCTCCTGTAACCCTCCTAAAAGTCGCAAGCTAGCGAGAAACAAGGTCGCGAACGGGAACCTTCGGACTATTAAATGCAAAACACAAATGCTCCCAAACCAATGGAACCCAAGCCATAATTAAAGTAAGTCGGCAGGTTATAGAGCAATGCGGTTTACTTAAGGTTTGGGAGGCTTTAAGATAGTAAAAACAGGAGGATTCATTTTTATTCCAGTACCTCTGTTTTTAACTTTTTTTGGTATCATCTCAAAGAAAACCTGTACCAATTGGGTGGTTCTAATCAACGTTTGCGAATACTAAAAACTCATCTATGGCGTGGTCAGGTCGATGGGAAAATCGCCGATGCAGGCTGACTGCGATGTACCTCACCTCAAGAACTTTCTGGATAATATAGCAATACGGTTCACTTAAAAATATCCAGGCGGCAAAAAAGCATGAAAAATAAATACTGCGATTGCTTCGTTCCTCTCTTCGGACAATCTTAAGTGAACCGTATTGGATTATAGCAATCCTAAATCATTATCTACACTTATTATGATATAATTATATGCAATGATTGATTGTGACAATAAAAAAAA
>NZ_JAUBVX010000094.1:0-11424 GCF_036706065.1 Microcoleus sp. A2-C3
TCTGCCTTATCATAGTTCTCTTGCCAGGATTACGGGATGTTTGGTTTCACCCTTTTTTAATTCGCCAACAGTCTCTTGAAACCGCATCTACACAAACAAATCCCACTCCAAGCGGAATGAATAAAATAACCTAATTGTAATCGCTCAGTCTTCAACCCGCTCCCGTCGGGTTTTGTTTGAAAAGAAGCGGTTTCAACCGCCCGGTCTTATGTGCGCGCAAGTTCTGTGATAAATATCATACTACAACAATGATCTCAAAACTGCCGCAATAAATCACCGCTGAAGCAAAAGCACAACTGTCTGCAAACAGCCGACGAAAATGCCCAAAACCCCTCCTAAATTTACAATTCCCTGCAATTCGCTTTTGACGATTCCCTGAATTGCTAACTCTAAATCTTCGGGAGAAGTACCTTTTACTCGATCGACAATCACCTGGTCGATATTCAAAATCGGGATAGCCTGAGCTACAATATTTTCTAAATCCCGCTCCAGATATCGCTCTAAAACCAAAGCCAGTTCTTTGCTGACAATTTCCAGCGAAGCGCTCATCACCGCTGAAGTTTGCAATCGATTGAGAATCAACCGCGAAATATTTTCCCAGTCAATAGATTTGCTCAACCCATCAAGTACCTCCGTACCCCGCTCTTGAACGTAGCTACGAACGCTGTCGCGCATAGTTTTTCGCAACTGTCTCACCGTCGAAACCGGTAAGTTTTGCATCGACAAATTTTGCAGCCATTCCTGAAGTCGCCCGCGAATTCCCAAAGAAACAGTTAACTCTGCTAACCGCTGATTTGTGACTTGTCTGTCATCTAGACAAAAAGTCCGCAGCCGAGTTAAAGTGTTACGCAAACCAAACAAATTTGCTACTACCCAATAGGTGCCGCTGCTTTTTTCTCGAAACCCTTCATCGATGATCGAAATATTGCGATCGGTCAAAAAGTCAATCAAAGCCTGCCGCAGCACTTCCGGCGGTATTACTATCTGCAACAGCCAATCAGCCAACTGGCCCGCCTGAGCTTCAGTTAACTGAATTTCCAGCAAAACTTGGTCAAAAATTTGATTGAGCTGAGCTTCTAAAAAATCTTCCCGGCGCGCCAAAACTTTGAGAATTCGCGGCACAGATTCCCCCAACAAATCTCGCAGAATGTTAGCAAGAATTTTAGCGGTTTTTTGCTCTGCGTCTGCTTTTACCTGATCCAGCGCCAACTGCAACAGCCAGAGGATTATCGACTGCATCCGCTCAGTTTGCAGGAGGCGACGTGCTAATTTTTGCAGTTCCTGCGGCGTCAGCAGCGAACCCATAATTGTGTCGGAAATTCGCTTTGCTAAGCGTTCTTGGTTGCGGGGGATTAAGCCGGGAGTGAAAGGTAACTTCCGCCCTTTGATATAAATAGGTCGATAGGGGCGGAACAGCATTTTGATAGCTATATCGTTGGTGAAATAGCCAATAATTCCTCCCACTACAGGTGGGGCAAACAACAGCCAAATATCAGACGGGTTCATCAATAATTGGGGAATTGGGAATTGGGAATTGGGCGAAGCGAAGCGGAGGCATGGGGCATGGGGCATGGGGCATGGGGCATGGGGCATGGGGTAATGGGTAATAGTTAATGGTTACTTGTTAGTGATTTTTCTAATAACCAATTCCCAATGACTAATGACTAATGACTAATGACTAATGACTAATGACTAATGACCAATACTCCCATCATAGCTCCGGCAATGGGATAGTGGGTGGCGGTGGCAAATCCGGCTTGGTGGGCGATCGCGACTTGCTGCTCGCCGATCGGGAATTTTTCTAAACTAGGATTAATGTAGGCATATTCTTGAGTCATCCCAAATTGCTGAGCAATGGGCACTACGAGAGTGTCCAGATAAAACTGCTGAAAGCTCCGCATGAGGGAATTGCTGGGGCGGTGGAGGTCGAGAATAGCTGCTTTGGCGCCTGGTTTGAGGACGCGGTGCAGTTCCTGAAGACTGCGGGGGATGTCCGTCACGTTGCGGAGGCCGTAACCCATTGTGGCGCAGTCGAAGTAATTGTCGGCAAAAGGCAAGTCTAGGGCATCAGCTTCTACCCAGGTAATGGGACTTGCAGGGGTGAGAAAAGGTCGATCGCGCTGGCCCGCAACTGCCAATTGTGCGGCGGAAAAATCTACTCCAAATACGCAACCGGTAGACCCTGCTTGTTTTGCCAACAGCAATGCTATGTCCCCACTACCGCAGCACAAGTCTAAACAAGTATTTCCGGGGCCGGCACCGCTCCATTTGACCGCCATTTGCTTCCAAATCCGGTGCTGCCCCAAGCTCAACCAGTCGTTCATTTGGTTGTAAACTGGTGCAATTCGATTAAATATAGTTTTAATTTGTTCTGAGTTATTAGTCATTAGGAAGAAGGAAGAAGGAAGAAGGAAGAGGGAAGAAGGAAGAGGGAAGAGGGAAGAAAGATTTAAATGTAAAAAATTGGGATTTGCGATCGACCGCACAAGTAAGAAAGCCAGTAATTTCGCTTTTTGTCTGGGGGAAAGTTTACGGTCTATCGGTCAAATAATCCATAACTAATGACTAATGACTGATGACTAATGACCAATGACTACTTATCCTGAAAACTCGTCAATACCAAAGCAACTTGTTGAGCGGCGAGGTGAACTGTTGTGAGTTCGTCGGGGCGCAGGGAACAAGGTTGCTTCCACTGGAGGGACATCATGGCGATCGATCGACCTTTGTGAACTACTGGGACGCTGAGGTGAGCTTGAATGCCAGATTTTTGATAGTGCGGCAGACTCGCTAGGGCTGCGTCGGTCGTAATATTCACAGCACCCTGCATAGTTTGAGAGGAGATTGCCTCTAGAACCAGAGGGTCATCTGCTAGCCAATTTTCCACAATTTGGCCGCTGCTGTGAGTGCCTTGGGTTGGCATTAAAACAGTTCCTTCCACCAGTTGCAAAATACAAGCGTCCGCCAAGAAATTATCGCTCACAGCAGTAGCAATTGGCTCTAAACTTGCTTCCACACTCGGATAATCCATAGCCGTTTGCATGATTGTTGCTAACAGTTGTATTTGATTTTGGGCACGGTGCAATTCCTCAGTCCGCTGCTTGAGAACTTCATAGGTCTCGGCCGCTTTTTGCACCACCATTTTCAATTCGTTCGGGTCCCAAGGCTTGGTGATATACTTGTAAACCTGTCCGGAGTTAATCGCATCCACCAAGTCTTCAATATCCGTAAAACCAGTCAAGATAATTCTGACAGTATTCGGAAACTGTGGCACGGTCTTGCTGAGAAATTCCGTTCCCTTCATTTCTGGCATTCGCTGGTCGGAAATGATGACGGCGACCTCGCCCTCGATGCCGAGGACTTCCAAGGCGCGAATCCCGCTCTCAGCTTTGAGCACATTAAAATCTCGTCGGAAAGTGCGGTAGAGTAAATCCAGATTGTCTGGTTCATCGTCTACTACCAGCATTTTGGGTTTTTTCGGTCGGTGTAGGGTCATGAGCTGGCGTTTAATTTGATCTAGCTCTGGAATGGCATTATCCATAACAATACGATAAACTCCCCTTGGCAAATTTAGGTGAGCAACTATTCTGTAACAATAGTCTCATAACTCACTCTATCCATCGATCGCTATGCAGCGACACGATCCTTGCTGATATCGAATCACACATAAATTAGCGCTGATTTTTGATTCAATTATGACTGATACACCTCAAGATTCCTCCGCTCCTGCATCTGCACCCTCCACGAATGCTGTGGATGTCGAAAAGTTAATTCGATCGCTCCGCCGCAAGGAAGGCACTTGGGTAGAGTGGGGACAGGCCTGCACGGCTCTGCTGCAAGCGGGCTGCAATTCTCAGCAGATTTTTGAACAAACTGGTTTTGAGCCAATTCAGCAAAATCAGGTCGGCGTTGCAGCCCAAGTTTACACCAGCATGGTCAATGCTGGCGCTTCGGAAGAAGTTCGATCGCACTTTCTGCGGAAAGGTAGTGACATTTTATACGAGTTTCGGATTCTCTCTCAAGCAGAGCGGGCTGGTGCGGCAGCTTTGATGCTAGCCCAAAATTTGGATGTTGACGATGCTCGCCAAGTTGCCAAAGCGATCAAAGAGTTTTCGCACTTCGGGAGTCTGCCGCAGGGCTTCACAGACACTCCTGGGGATGCTGTAGCTTACCAGTGTTGGCAGTTGGCGAGACAGAAAAGCGATTTGCAAGAGCGATCGCGCTTAATTGCTCGCGGCCTAAAATTAGCTAGTAGCCAAAGCGCTAGGGCGCAAATCGAGCAGTTGTTGGTCGATTTTACAGTAGTTGCGAGGCGGGCTGCGCCCCGCTTGCCCATCTACAGGCTCGATTCTGAGGAACAATTGCCACGGATTGTCCCCGTGGTGGGCAAATTGCCGCTTTCTACGTCAGATTTGCTGGCAGTGCCTTTGCCGGAGGAAATCTGGCCGTTCCGAATGGTAAAATTTTCGGGAGCAGGAGCTTGGGTGGCGATTCCTGGATGGCAGGTAATTTTGAACGCGGAAGATCCGGTGGCGGTTTTGGAAATGAGCGATCGATTGCCGGTACCGCTCGAAGGTAAAGTTGAAGAAGTTTTGATTATTGCCGATCGCGCCCAAAGACAGTGGGATGCTGACAGTTATTTCCTCGCAGATAACGGCGGAAATTTAGAATTGCACTGGTTTGAAACATCCCCAGATATTGCAGTTTTGGGGCGAGTTGTGCTGGTGATGCGGCCGAAGAAGATTGTGGATGAAGATTATACCAAAGATGGATGGCAAATAGACGATTAGTCAGTTGACAGTTGACAGTTGACAGTTGACAGTTGACAGTTGACAGTTGACAGTTGACAGTTGACAGTAGTCATTAGTAGGGTGCGTTGCGAGCGAAAATCCCTAAACAAAGATCGATAATCTCATGGCGACGCATCTTATACCATTTTTGATTGGCGATTGGCGATGGGGAATGATATCAAGTGCGATCGATCGCAATATTTCCGCGCTTGGTGCGTCGCTACCAGATATTCGAGTTGCTCCAAATATGGTCTGCTCTTCGTCACCCCCTACGGCATCTAATGACCAATGACTAATGACTAATGACCAATGACTAATGACCAATGACCAATGACTAATTAGGCGGTTTCGGTTCTTGAATTTTCGGAACAGAATGCTGTTTCCTAAATCGATTAAAACCGTAAGCCGCAGCCCCAATTACCAGGAAATAAGGACTGTAAGCCAACATCCAAATACCCAAAGCAAACAAACCAAGCGTCAATTCGCCCACAGAATGAGTCGCTTGTCCCCAAGTTTCCTGCATCCGCAAACCGAGAGAAGGTTCGGGATCTTGCTGAGCCGATACTGCTGCTTCGAGAGTTAAGTTAATAGTTGAATAGGCCACTTGATTTCGCAAACTTTTTAACTCAGCGTCAATGCGCTCAATAGACTCCCGAATATTGCTCAACTCTTGAGCAGCTTTCAGCACATCGCCCACAGAACCCGATCGCTCCATAATTTTTAACACAACTTCTTCCGATTTGCGAAGATTCCTCAGCCTAGCGTCATTATCAACTAATTGAGTAGTAACATCCTCAGCCGTAAGCCCTCGGTTCTGTACACTTCCGAGCTTGGCCAAAGCATCTAAAGTAGTTTCTAACTTTGCTTGAGGTACCCGAATCTCCACCGTTGCGGTTTGGCGGATACTAGAATCCGGTGGCTTTTGGTTTTGGAAACCTAAGACATCGCCTTGCTGCTTTTTCACAATCTCGGTAACAGATTTACTGCTAGTGTCAATTGATTTGACAACGACACTGAGTTCGGCTTTTTTAATCAGTTGGGGAGGAGTTGCTGGAGTTTCTGGGGGTGCTGTTTTTGATACAGCAGAAGTTTTTGACTGTGCGCCTTGTCTGGTGATTGAGGCGGGTGGGGGTTGGGGCGTAGATGCGGCCATTTGGCTTTCGCGGCTGCTGGATGAATCTGCGTCGGCTGGAGCGCTGCTGCTGGTCATAGCTCCTCCACAACTCGGTAAAGCAATGGCTGAAGATAAACTTAAGAATACCGCCACAGCAAAACGAGTTGTGCTGCTGTGGGTTGGGTTTGGGTTTGGCTTGTGGGGCGGGGAATTGGTTTTGAGGTGAGTTTTCATTGAGGGTTTGTCCTATAAAAAAGGCTTGGGTCTTGAATTTTATGCTGGTTTTAATTTAAGCTCGAATAGATAGCGTTAGTTTACCTGATACAAAAATGGAAACGGTAGAGGTTGAAGATTTTTAGATTTTTAACCGCAGATGAACGCAGATAAACGCGGATGTAATAATGACTGATGAATTTGATCCTGATTTTAGCCGATCGCCTACCGAGATCGATCGCCCGGATGCAGCCTCAGCGCTTTCAAACTCAGAGATTGCCGCCGTTTTGCGAGAACAAGCTTGTCTGAAAATTCGCGCCAGCTTGCGTGCGGGCCAGCACGAGATGGCGGATTGGCAAGGCGGCCCCCTTGCGGTTTCGGCAGTTCCAGGGGCCGGGAAGTCTACGGGAATGGCTGCTGCGTCGGCAATTGCGATCGCCCGTAACCAGCTTCACAACCGCCGCCAGTTAATTGTCGTGACGTTTACGCGATCGGCTGCTGCTAATATTAAGACTAAAATTCGCCAAAGACTGCAACAGTTATCTTTATATCAAGGCGGTTTTGCAGTGCATACTTTGCACGGTTTAGCATTAAATATTGCAATGCGCCATCCCGATTTGTCAGGTTTAAATTTAGAAAATTCGACCTTAGTCACTCCGACTCAAAATCACCGATTAATTCGGACTTGTGTAGAACTTTGGATTGCCGAAAATCCCCGCAGATATCAAGTTTTGTTGGAAGGACAGCAATTTGATGGAGAGGAAACGGAGAGGCTGCGGCGACAATCGGTTTTACGGACGGAGATTTTGCCGCAGTTAGCTAAAACGGTGATTCACGAGGCAAAATCTTCGGGTTTGTCACCAGAAGACTTGTTAGAAATGAGCGCTCTTGATACTGGAGACGGTTATGAAATTTTAGCGGTAGCCGGCGGTTTATATCAAAAATATCAAGCTTTGTTGAGGAGTCGGGAATTTATCGATTATGACGAAATGATTTTAGCAGCTTTGCGGGTGTTAGACAATCCGAGAGCAAAGGCGATCGAGCAAAAGCAAGTATTTGCCGTTTTCGAGGACGAAGCCCAGGATTCAACACCTTTGCAGACTGAACTTTTGAAAAAATTGGCTATCGATCCAGAGCGTCCTAATTCACCTCCCAATTTTATCAGAGTTGGCGATCCAAATCAAGCAATTAATTCTACCTTTACTCCCGCAGATCCAATTTATTTTAACCAATTTTGTGACGACTGCGAAGTTGAAAATAAATTAGCGACAATGGACGGTGCGGGTCGGAGTACCCAGGTAATTATCGATGCAGCTAACGAGATGTTGCAATGGGTGAATAGCTCGGAATTTGCCAAAATAGAAAAACCTTTTCGCGATCAAACTATTAAGACCGTACCCAGCGATGATCCGCAGCATGATGCAAATCCCGCACCCATTGGTTGCGGCTTAGAATTGCATAATCCCCGCGATATTTACCAGAGTGTTGAGTTAATTGGCAAACGAGTCATTGAATTAGTTGAGGCATTTTTGCCGGAGGATTTTGACTGGGCGAACAATGAGAATAATCTCGAACTGGGCGGTCAAGTTAGCGATGCAGAAAACCCTGCAAAATTGCCCATAGAAAATTTAAAATCTATGGCAATTTTAGTGCGTGAAAATAAACAGGGTAAATTTATCAAAGAAGTTCTAGAGAATCCGAAAAAACACGGATTAAGCTTTGATTTAAGTAAATACGGGATTAAAATTGAGGATGTGGGAGAGCGAGATAGACATTCTCAAGTGCCTTTAGAAATCTTAACATTGCTGCAATTTCTCGATCGCCCGCACTCACCAGACTACCTAAAAGCAGCCTTAAAGATTTTGAGCGATCGGCAACTCATCCCCAAACAAGATTATAATGCTTTTGCGACAATCCCCGAACAATTTCTATATCCAGGCCCCCTAGACCCGAAGCAGTCAGATCCAGTTAAGAAATGTCGCTATTTTTGCTGCGGTTTGCTACAAGCCCGCTTAGAACTTCCACCATATCAAATCATCTCATTTCTTGCCCTAGCACTGCAATACGATCAAACAGAATTAGCCACAGCCGACAAACTAGCAGAACGAGTAGCAATTCAAACTGTCGGTAACAATTCAATGAGCAATATTTTAAGTGTAATCAGCGAAATTGCCAGTTCAGAAAAATTTGAACCTGTGGATGCAGACGACAAAATAGAAGAACGCTACACCAGCAAAGGTCAATTAACAATTATTACCATGCACAAAGCCAAAGGCTTAGATTGGGATTGCGTGTTTATCCCTTTTTTGCACGAACAAACCATCCCCGGAACTTTGCGAGTCTTGCCACAAACTAGATTTCTCGGAGATTTCACTTTAGCCGAAGTAGCGAGAGCACAAATTCGAGCAAGTTTGCACGAAAAATATCCTTTACCCAATCTGGGTGAAGCCTGGGAACAAGCAGATTATTTGAAAAAAGCCGAAGAGTTTAGATTGCTGTATGTAGCGATGACGCGAGCCAAAAGTTTGCTGTGGATGGCGGCGGAGAAGAAAGGGCCTTTTACTTGGAACAAACCGGAGAATTTGCAGGAACAAAAACCTTGTCCGGTGATGCCAATTTTGAAACAGAGATTTCCGGGAAATGTGATATTGTAGACTTGAGGATTAGTTACTAAAAAAAATGGGAACTTACATCTTACATCCTTGTTAGCAACGGGCAAGATGCCCGTTCCACAAAATTTGATTTTATTGTGGAATTGGCCCCAGAGCACTATTGTTAAGAACGGGCAAGATGCCCGTTCCACAAAACTTAATTTTATTGTGGAACGGGCATCTTGCTCGTTCGTTAAAAAAATATCATTCACAAATGATTTAGACTTGCCATACAGCAAAATTTGCACTAAAACTAACTATGACCAACCCAGAAATTCGCACAGCTAATATTACATTTCCCAACGGAGATTTGCAAATCGCTGCTTATTTAGCCCAACCCGCCACAGCAGGGCAATTTCCCGCAGTTATCGTCATCCAAGAAATCTTTGGCGTTAACTCGCACATCCGCGAGGTTACTGACAGAATAGCAAAGGAAGGATATGTGGCGATCGCCCCAGCCATCTACCAGCGTCAAGCCCCCGGCTTTGAAACCGGCTACACGCCCGAAGCTATCAAAATTGGCAAAGAATACAAAGAACAAACTACCGCATCCCAACTGCTGAGCGACATCCAAGCCGCCATCGATTACCTCAAAACCTTACCATCCGTCAAACAACAAGGTTTTGGCTGCATCGGTTTCTGCTTTGGCGGACACGTCGCCTACCTCGCCGCTACTTTGCCCGGAATCAAGGCTACAGCTTCGTTCTACGGTGCTGGTATCGCCACGGATACCCCCGGCGGCGGAGCCCCCACGATCGATCGCACAGCCGACATTAAAGGCACTCTCTACGCCTTTTTTGGCACTCAAGACCCCAGCATTCCCTCAGAACAAGTTGACCAAATTGCCACAGAATTGGAAAAACACAGTATTCCTCACCTAATTTTCCGCTACAATGCCGATCACGGCTTCTTCTGTGACCACCGCGGCAGTTACGACGCTACCGCAGCAGCCGAGTCGTGGGTGCAGGTGAAGGAGCTATTTCGACAGGAACTTCAACCTGTTTAGAGATGAGGAGATGGGGAGATGGGGAGAATTTTCTACTAACAACTGACAACTGACAATTGACAACTGACAACTGACAATTAACAACTGACAACTGACAAATAAACTGACATGAATTCCAAATCTACAGGTTCTCAAAGCGCAAAAGCATCTTTTTCGATGGATGATTTTGCTAAAGCCCTCGAACAGCACAATTACGAGTTTCAAAAGGGACAAGTAGTGCGTGGTAAAGTGTTCGAGCACGACTCAAACGGCGCGTATGTTGATATCGGCGGCAAGTCTTCGGCTTTTTTGCCGATCGAAGAGGCTGCTTTGAGAACAATTACGGATTTGTCGGAAGTGGTTCCGCTGGATGAGGAACAGGACTTTTTAATTATCCGCGAACAAGATGCCAACGGCCAAGTTACTCTGTCTCTGAAACAGTTACAAGTTCAGCAAGCTTGGGAAGATTTAGTTGCATTGCAGGAAACTGGTAAAGTGCTTCAGGTGCGGGTTTCTGGCGCGAATAAGGGCGGCGTGACGGTGGATGTTGAGGGAATGCGCGGCTTTATTCCCCGATCGCACTTAGCCCAACGCGATAACATAGAATCGCTAATTGGTCAATCTTTGACCGTGAATTTCTTGGAAGTCGATCGCGAACGAGAAAAACTCGTACTTTCGCAACGGATGGCGACTCAATCTTCTGCTTTCCGTCAGTTGGAAATCGGTCAATTGGTGGAAGGAACAGTCAGCAGTATCAAGCCTTTTGGCGTGTTTGTGGACTTGGAAGGAGTTAGCGGTTTGCTACACATCAAGCAAGTCAGTCAAAAATATATTGAGAACCTGGCACAAGTTTTTGCCCCAGGCCAACCCCTGAAAGCCGTGGTGGTTGATCTAGATGAAAGTCGCGGCCGAATTTCGCTTTCTACTCGGGTACTGGAAAATTATCCAGGGGAAATGGTGGATAAAATGGCGGATGTCATGGATACCGCAGAAGAGCGATCGGAACGTGCTCGAAAAACTCTTTCTTAGGTCTTGATATAATTACCCGTTTACTCGTTTTCACGCTAACCCTGGAAACGAGTAAACGAGGGGAAATTTAGGGGAAATTGGGGAAATGTGCGATCGGGCTTCCTATCCTGTCCGGTAAATTAACAACAATAGACTTCTTGCATATAGATCCACAATATCTATAAACCCGCCCCCACCGCACGACAGAATTTTGAACTCAGAAACCCGGTTTATTGCGTGATTTATAGTTCCTCGTCGCAAAATTCGTAGAAACCGGGTTTCTAGCCCAGTGCGTTAACAATGAAACTGTCCGAAGTGTTGTTATTGCGATCTTTCCAGAGGAATAATGAGAGAATATGTTGTAATCTTTGAATGGGCCAGCGCTAACTATTCAGCTTATGTTCCAGATTTGCCTGGTTGTATTTCTACAGGTAAGACACTTGAAGAAACAGAAAACAATATTAAAGAAGCAATTGAGCTTTATATTGACACCCTCCGAGATGATGGTCAACTCATCCCAGAACCATCGCTTAAGGCTAAGACAATTTCTGTCGCAGCTTAATTAACATGAATTTCAATTTTCATTTTCCATTAGACCTCTTGCAAAATAATTTTATGATATAATGGAAAGTTTTGCTTTACTGGATTGAATCCAAAGTCTTAACT